>JAPYQX010000014.1 GCA_029937135.1 Nitrospinota bacterium | reverse complement strand
AGGTGAGTGTTCCGACTCTTTATAAATACAAATCTCTGAGTACAACGGAAGAGTTGAAACACGCCAGAAGTTTGGTCCGTGACAGTGAGATATATCTTTCGTCGCCATTTGATTTCAACGATCCGTTTGATTGTCGTCCTGTTTTTAGGCTGGGAGCTACAGAAGAAGATAGGAGAAGATATTTTAGGGAATTTTTAAAGATTGAGATTACTCCAGAAGTAATAGCAAAGGTGAATTGGCCGCAGGAGGAGACGCGTCCAGAGATTATATTTTAAAAGCATCTGAAGATAACAAAGTAGGTCTATGTTGTTTTAGTGAGGTTGGGGATGAAATTCTAATGTATTCGCATTATGCGAGTGCGCACCAAAGATTCTGTTTGGAATTTGAGATGCCAATTGGAAATTCTTTTGGAGAAGCCCGGAGAGTTGAATATTCAAATGAATACCCAATGGTCGATCCTTTTTCTTTTTCTGTTGAGAAAAATATGGAATCTATGTACTTATCTAAATCAACCAAATGGGAGTATGAAAAAGAGTGGAGAATTTTTGCGTTTCATGCCGCAAACACCGTTCGGAAATTTCCTGAAGGATTGTTGAAAGGCGTGATTTTCGGTTGCCGGATGGATGAGGATTATAAAGTTCTGTTTCGTGAGTGGGCGAGCAAAAGAAGTTCGTCCCTTCAGTTTTATGAGGCACGAATCAAGGAAAAAGAATACGGTTTTGATATTGTTCCGGTTGATTGATGGGGGGTGGATTTTCTCATTTTCCCTCACCCTAGCCCTCTCCCGGGGGGAGAGGGGATAAGGCCTTATTTCCATTGCCTTTTAAACCCCTTCTCCCTCCGGGAGAAGGTTGGGATAAGGGAGCGCCGGTTATTCCCTGCGCCCCCTCCATGCTATCCTTTTCCCGATAAACCCATCCGATTCATGAACGCGGAGGCTATTTGATGCCGACCGAATACGCCTGGTTCCTGCCTACGGGGGAGTACGGGGACGGGCACCGGATCAACTCGAAAGTGGCCGAGCGGCCGCCCACCGTTGACTACCTGAGCCAGGTGGCGCGGGCGGCGGAGGGGGCAGGGTTCGTGAATCTGCTGGTTCCGACGGGGACGCACTGCCTCGACGGCTGGATGATGGGGGCGGCGATCGCCGAGCGTACCGACTCGATTAAATTTTGCGTCGCTTTCAGGCCGGGGCTGATGAGCCCGGTCTTGACCGCGCAGCAGGCGGCGACCTTCGACATCATCACGGGAGGCCGCCTGACGGTGAACGTCGTCACCGGCTCGACCCCGGTGGACCAGAAGCGCTACGGCGATCATCTCGATCACGACGAGCGCTACGCGCGGACGGACGAGTTTTTGGAAATCGTCCGGGCCATATGGGCGGGAAACGGCCCGGTGGACCACAAGGGCCCGATCTACGACATCGAGGGGGCGGTGCTCTATGCGGCCCCGGTGACCAAGCCCTACCCGCCGATATATCTCGGGGCGAGCTCGGACGCGGGCCGCCGCGCCGGGGCGAAGCACGCCGACGTTCATATGATGTGGGCGGGGGAGGCGGAGGAGGCCGCCCGCGACGCGGCCGACATGAAGCGGCGGGCCGCCGAGTTTGGAAGAGAGGATGCGATTCGCCTCGGGCTCCGGGTGCACATCGTTTGCCGCGAGACGAAGGCCGAGGCCCGGCGCGCCGCCGAGGCGCTCATCGAGGGGAGCGACATATCGAATATCCGCGTCTGGTCCGACATGCGGAACCACACCGAGAGCGAGGGCCAGCGGCGGATGAATGAGCTGGGCGGCCGCGACTCTCTCTGGATAACAGACACGCTCTGGATGGGGGTGAACTCTGTTCGCGCGGGGGCGGGGGCGGCCCTGGTGGGAACCCCCGATATGATCGCGGCGGCGCTCGGGGAGTACGTCGATGCCGGCGTCGGGTCGTTTATTCTCTCGGGATGGCCCCATCTCGAGGAGGTCGAGATTTTTGGCCGCGAGGTCATGCCCCTCCTGAAGGACACGGAACCCGCCACGCTTTAATTTTACTCTTTAATCTCTGCTCTTGATTTCAACTCTTAGTTTCAACTCTTAAATCAGCGGCTTAATCCTCTAATCGCAGGCTTGATTTTCTAATCGCTGGTTTTAATCACCGGCGCTAGAGGTGGTCGAGCAGCCCGGCGTCCGAGAGTTCCTCAATCGCTTCCCCGAAAACCTCAATCGTTTTGTCGATGTCGGCCTCGGTGTGCGCGGCCGATGTAACGCCCCCGGTGTAGGACATGAAGTCCACCCCGCGCCGCCGGAGCGCGTGCTGAAGCGCCTGAACCCGGGCGGGGGAGATGCTCTTGAGCTCGGCGGCGGAGAGGCCCTCGATGCTCCCGGCCTGCTTCACCGGCCCGAGGTAGATGTGGCAGGTCGAGGAGGGCCCGTAGACGGCCCCGGCGATTTCGTTGTGGGTGAGGACGCGGCCCATCCCCTCGCGGAGGCGGGCGGCGAGCTCATCTGCCCGGCGCTGAGGCTCGCCGGTCCTGAAGATTTCAAGCGCGGCGATTCCGGCGGCGGCTGAGAGGGGGTTGGCGTTGAAGGTGCCGCGATGAAACACCCCGGCGCGTTTTCCCTTGTATTCAAAGGCCGGGTCGAGGAGGCGCATGTACTCCTCGCGGCCCACGACGGCGCCGCCGGGCAGGCCGCCCGTGAGGTTCTTGGCCAGTGAGGTGAGGTCGGGGATGACGCCCGAGAGCGCCTGGGCGCCGCCCGGGCTCCAGCGGAAACCGGTGATGACCTCATCGAAGATGAGGAGGGCGCCGGACTTATCGGCGAGGCGGCGCATATCCTCGAGAAAGCCATCGGGCAGGGGGACGGTTCCCCACGAGGCCCCCGAGGGCTCCAGGACGATGGCGGCGGTGTCCGGGTTTCTGGCGAGGATTTTCTCGGCGCTCGCGGCGTCGGCCGGGCAGAGCAGGCTCGCCGCGTCCACCGCCGGGAGGATGCCGTGGCTGTGGGGCCGCTCGAAGGGGACCTTGATTCCGACCGAGGTGTCATCCCCCCAGCCGTGAAAATGGCCCTCGAAGCGGAGGATTTTTTCCCGGCCCGTGGCGGCGCGGGCGAGCCGGAAGGCGAGGGTGTTCGCCTCGGTACCCGAGCCGGTGAAGCGCACCCGATCGGACGAGGGGTAGAGGCCGCATACGAGGCGCGCCCATTCGACCTCAAGGGGCGTCAGGGCCGAGTAGAGGGTTCCCTTTCCGGCCTGCCGGCCGATGGCCTCGACGATGGCGGGGTGCGAGTGCCCCAGGAGGAGGGCGGCGCTGCCCATCGAGTAGTCGATGTACTCGTTGCCGTCCACGTCCCATTTTCGCGCCCCCTCGGCGCGTTCGATGAAGAGGGGAAAGGGAGCGGCGGCGCGAAGCTCGCCCGACAGGCCGCCGGGTAGGGTCTCTTTTGCCCGCTCGTAAAGCGATTTCGACCCGGAGTGACTGGGCTCGAAGTCATCGATCATTGGTACGCTTTCCTTTCATTTGGCCTTTCGTCGGTCTTTGGTTGAACTGCCGCCGGCTTGGTCCGATCATTGGCTCAGGTCCGAATCGCGCGGCCGGGGGGGGGTCGCCCCCGGCGGGCGGTGAGAGAAGGAATCATAAAATCGGAGACCGCGAAAAAGTATAATCCTGATTTCTTCCGTTGAATTCCAAAACTTAAATTAAAGTGACACAGTTCTCGAGATTTAAAAAATTTCAACGAGCTTAAACTTTTAGGTTTTCCGGTTGTTGGAGTCAAGAAGCATAATCATAATAAATACTGTTATATAGGGTGAAATCAGCTTGATATTTCATGGAATTTCAGTGCGGGTCCAAAATATGGGTTTCCGGCTGCGGTGGGAGGATGGGGGACTATGGGGAAAAGTATTTTTGTATTATATTCGGTTTTTTGAGGCTGGGAAGCCCGATTCGGATGGTGAGTCGCTGATCGGGCTGTATGTCGAGGAAACACAGGAGAAATATCCATGAGTTCTGACATGAATTCCGAGAAACCCGAGTTCAACTGGGGGAGCATCGAGGTGGGGATGGTGGCCGGCGAGCGGGAGATTACCCTGACGCCGGAGCGGGTGGCGGCCCACCTCGAGGGGGTCGAGGCCGGGCGCGACTGGTACGAGACGGGCTCCCCGTTCGGCGCTCCCATCGCCCCGCCGATGATCTTCATCAATGATGTTCTCGAAATTATCGACGAGAATTTCCGCCGCTTCGGCACCATCCACGCCAAGTCGGGCTACCGCTTCCACCGCCCGGCGCGGATTGGCGAGCGGGTGCATCAAAAAGTCGTTTTCAAGGATCTCTACGTCAAGCGCGGGAAGGGCTGGATGATGTGCGAGATGACGGTGACGGGGGAGGACGGCGAGCCCGTCGCCACCTATCTTCATACCTCGGTCCTGAGTCTCACCCGAAAGCAGTCCGAGTTTGAACCGAAATCAGCCCTGAAGCAGGAGGAAGAAAAGTGACCGCGAATGATTCTCGTGGCAGCCTTCCGTCGGCCGGGGGCCTTGCGCCGGGCGATAAAATCCCGGGTATTGATCGAAAGATCGGCCGGGAGCAGATTCTCAAATACAACCGCTACGTGAGCGGGGGCAAGGACACTCTGAATATCCACACCGACGACGAAACCGCGCGAAGGGCCGGGCTCCCCCGCGCGATCGCCACGGGGCGCCATCCGGTCTCGTTCATCTCCGAGCACCTGGTCGATCTGTTCGGAATGGGATTTTGCGCCGGTGGTGAGATCGACGTGGCCTTCGTGAAGCCGATTTTTCCGGGCGACATCCTGACGCTCACCGCCGAGGTCAGGGAGATACTTCCCCCAGGCGATGGGGCCGGGGTGGGTGGCCGCCGGGTGGTTCTCGACGTGGCGCTGGTGAATCAGGAGGGCATTACGGTCACGGTGGGCACCGCCAGCGGGCTGGTGGACGCTTAGGCCCCCCCCGCCTCATTCAGGGCTTCCCTGACGAGGGGCACGATCTCCGAGAAGCGCTCCGCCACGCGGGCTCCCGCCTCGCGGAGAAGGCGTTTTTTCACCGAGGGCGCTCCCACCCCGCGCTCGATCAGCGCTCCGGTATGGCTCTGGGTGGCCGGGGTTTCCATGTTTTCGAGAAGCTCTCCCGGAATCATCGCGACGACCGGCTTGGTGAATTCGCCCGAGGCGATGAATTCGGCGGCCTGCTCCTCGCGCGCGGTTCCGGGCTCCCCGAACATCACCACGCACTTTGTCTCCGGGTCTTTCTCGAAGAGTTTCAGGATATCGACGAAGGCGGCCCCGATCAGCAGGTCCCCTCCGATGGCCACATAGGTGGACTGGCCGATTCCGGCGCGGGTGAGGGCGAGCGAAATCTCCGCGCCCATCCCCCCGCTCCGGCTGACGATCCCGACCGGGCCGGGCCGGAACATAAGGTCCGGCACCTCGCCCCCGGTCCCGCCCACCTTGGCTTTTCCGGGGGAGAGCATTCCCTGGCTGTTGGGCCCGATGATCATGGTCCCGGTCTTCGCGGCGCGGGTGAGAATCTCGCAGGCGTCGTGGTGGGGCACCCCCTCGGCGACGACATTGACGACCGGAACGCCCGCGTCGATGGCCTCGAGGGCGGCGTCCCTGGCGAAGCGGGCCGGAATGAAGAGCACAGACAGGTCGATTTCGTGCTTGTTCATGGCGGCCGAGACGGTGTTGTAGACTGGTATCCCCTCCACCTTCTCGCCGCCCCGCGTGGGGCTCACCCCGGCGATAATCCGCGTCCCGTAGTCCTTCATGGTGGGGATGAGCCGGCGCGCCTCGGCCCCCATTCCTTGGACAAGGACCCTGGTATTTTCATCGAGCAATATACTCATGGCCCCTCCGCGCCCTTTCTGCCGTAAGCCAGATCGACGATGCGCTTGCATATGTCCTCGAGCGTGGTCTCGGCCCCGTACATCTCCGCGCCCGGAACCTCGGCCATCAATCGCCGGCCCTCCTCGGCCCCCGGCCCGTCGTAGCGGACGACGACCGGGAAGCGCTCGTAGTCGATGTCGAGTTCCTTCAGCGCCCGGACGATGCCGGCCACCCGCCGGTCCACCCGCGCGAAATTGCTCACGTTCGCTGAGAGCACCATTCCGCGGAGGCCGGGTTTCGCGTAGACGGTTTTGACGACCTGGTACATTTTTTCCTCGAAAGGCCCCGGCGTGATGTCAAAGGTGGTGGCCGGGCGTCCCTGCTCGCGCGTGATCTGCTCGAAGGAGGAGAGCCCGTAGCCCCCTCCCGAGATCAAAAAGGCGATGTCGCCGTCGAGTTCGTTGAAGCGAATGGCGCAGACATGGGGGTCCACGGCGTCGATCTCGCGGATGGCCCGCTCGAGATCCGTGAGCGGCCGCCAGCCGTTTCCCTGCTCCTCACCCAGTTTTTTTTCGAGGTCCGGTTGGCGGAAGAGCGCCTGCTCGTCGAGGACGGCGACTCCCGAGCCGGCGATCACCCGGCCGCCCGCGATCTCGGCGAGGGGATTGACCTCGATTGTCCGGCAGTCGGCCGCCCTGAACGCCTGGTAGGCGGCGTGGATGACCCCGCCGCAAGCGAGGGCGAGGGCGGGTTCGAGACCGGCGCTCTCGGCGAAGGCGGCGCACTCGCCGGCTTCAAGGCCCCGTGTGATATCGACCGGAAGCTCGAAAAGCTGATCGGGCCGCTCCGAGACGATTTCTTCGATATCCACCCCGCCCGTCGGGCTGAAGAGCACGAGCGGACATCTGCCGGTGGGGTCGAAGGTGATGGAGAGGAAGAATTCGCGGCGGATGTCGAGCGTTTCCATGACGATGAGGCGGCCCACCGGAAAATGCCGGACGGTGAGGCCGAGAATGCGCCCGGCCTCGATCCTGGCCTCTGCGGGCGAGGAAACGAATTTGACCGCCCCGGCCTTTCCCCGCTTGCCGGTGGGCACCAGCGCCTTGATGACCGCCTTTCCGCCCAATTTTTCAACGGCGGCGGCCGCCTCTCCGGGGGTCCCGGCCGTGGCGTACGCCGGCACAGGGACACCGTGGCCGGCGAGAAGGTCCAGCGAATCAGTTTCGAGCAGACGGGGCAATGGTTTTTCCTTTTCGGCGAATGGAAATGCTTCCGGGCCGGGCATTATTTTGAACCAATGTTTTGAACCAATATCGGGGGATGGTCAAATACCGAAGGATGGTCGAATGCCGGGGGCGGTTTACTCAGCGATAAGGGAATTCCCCGGGGACCGTTCTTATGAAGGCTCATCCGGGAACCATCGCTCCGGGAATGCCCTTCCGGGGGTTCTTGGGTGATATTATGGAATTTATTTACCTTGACCGGGAATATTGAACAGTCTAGAATTCATACACAGCCTTTATTTCCAAGCGGATTCGGTCTTTTTTGTGCAGCGTCGAAGGCATAATTTTCCGCGCGGATGATCTCTCCGCGCTCATCTCCCCTTGAAAAGGAGAGGCACCATGAAAGGTAGATATTTAAGATTTGGAATCGCCGGGCTGGCCGCCGCGGCGATGTTGATGTCCATCCCGGCTTCCGCGGCCCCGGACATGCGGGCGGCGAAAAAAGAGGGCAAGATTCTCTGGTACAGTTCCATGTCGCTCCCGATTACCCAGGCGGTTTGCAAGCGGTTCAACGCGAAGAAAACGGGGATCACCTGCGTGGCGCACCGCTCGGGCTCGGGCAAGCTCTATCGCCGGTATCTCCAGGAAGCCAAGGGCGGCATCTACAAGGCCGACGTATTCCATACGTCGAACCTGGGCCACTTCCTCAACATGAAGAGCAAAAAGCACCTGGTGAAATACGTCCCCACGGGGACGGGAAACTTCAACCCCAAGTTCAAGTCCGACCACGGCTTCTGGACGATTTTCCGCGCCAGCATGCTCGTGCCCTTCTATAACCCCAAGAAGGTGAAGGCGAGTGAAGCGCCCAAGAGCTGGAAGGATCTGATCGATCCCAAATGGAAGGGACGCATCGTTCACTCCCATCCGAGCTACAGCGGATTCGTCACGAACGGGATGATCAACATCGTGAAGCTGCACGGTTGGGAGTATTACGAAAAAATGGCGGCCCTTAAGCCGAAGATCATGCAGTCGGCCCTGGCCGGTATTCCCATCGTCGCGACGGGCGAGGCGGACATCGGCGCCGGGACCGTTCTTTACGGTCTCTTCGCCGCCATCAATAAGGGCGAGCCGCTCAAGATCATCCTCCCCACGGAGGGCGTTCCGCTCGTCACATCGCCGAGCGGTATCCTGAGCAAGGCGCCGCACCCGAACGCGGCCCGCGTGTTCACCGACTTCATGTTCAGCAAGGATAACATGCAGTTCCTGGCGGATAATTTCCTCCACGTGGGGCATCCCGGCGTGAAGTATCCCAAGGGGTTGCCGGCGCTGAGCGACATGAAGCTGATGTCCATCAGCGGCAAGGAGTTGAAGAAAAAGAACAAGCCGACGCGCAAGAAGTTCCGTAAGCTGTTCGGCGTTTAGTTTAGATAGAATCCGAACATTGGTGCGGCCCTTTCGGGTGACGGAAGGGCCGCACCCGCTTGATTTGTCCGCCGCTTGGTTGGTCTAGATTGATTTAATGCGGGGTTTTCAGGTTAGCCCGCCGACAAGGAGGTGTGACATGACCCAGGCTGTTCCACCCATTGGAGGGTTAGGCTCGACCGGTTCCGCGTCCTGGTTCCGGCGCGTCGATTTCACTTCCGCGGTCTGGGTGATCGTTTTGGTCCTGCTCGTCCTCCTTGTTGTTCTTCCTATTTACTTCCTGTTCCAGGAGAGCTTTCTCCGCGATATCGACGATGTGTGGCAATTCTCGTTCGGCAACTACGTCGAGGCATTCTCTGATCCCATATACTACGGTCCGATTGCGACCACTTTCGTCATCTCTCTTTTTGCGGGCGTTTTCAGCCTCATCATCGGAGCCGGCATGGCCTGGTGCGTCAGCCGCACGGATATGCCCTACACCGGGCTTGTCCGCAACTCGGTCCTTGCCGCCTTCGTGACGCCCCCTTTCCTGGGCGCCATCGCCTGGATACTCCTGGCCGGCCCGCGGGCGGGTTGGCTGAACGTTTTGTTCCGGTGGATAACGGGGTTGAGCCAAGATTTCTCCTTATTCAATATATTTTCTTTGCCAGGCGTCATATTCGCGATAACGCTCTATACGTTTCCCCTCGTTTTCATCGTGGTGCTCGCCGGCCTCAACAACATATCCTCGGATATCGAGGACGCGGCGAATATCGCGGGCGGCGGAACATTTTCAACGATGATCAACGTCACACTTCCGCTCGTGCTTCCGGCCCTGTTCGCTGGCCTCATCCTGGCGGTGCTCGAGGCCATGATCCTCTTCGGCATCCCGGCGATCCTGGCCATCCCGGCGGGCTACCACACCATGACGACCCAGCTTCGCCAGTTCATGGTTTCCGAGGACGACATGCTGGGGGTCGCGGGAGCCTACGCGATGCCCATGCTCATCGCCGCCATCTGGTTGATCTGGATGCGGGGAAAAGCTCTGGGCCGGCGGGGCTACGCCACTGTGGGCGGCAAGGGGGGGGTTCGCCGTCCCCAAAAGCTCGGCTCCTGGCGCTACCCCGTATTTTTCCTTTGCCTCTTTCCCGTTATTTGTACCTTGGGACTCCCGTATGTTGCGCTGAGCGCTACTTCAATCATGAAGACATTGGGCGGCGGTTTTGTTTGGTCGAATCTCACATTCGAGCACTACATTTTCATGATCAACAACGACGGCGTACGGGAGTCCTTCTTCAATACGGTGGGGCTCGCCCTCATGGCTGCGACGGGAGCGGCCACGGTCGCTTCGATTGCTTCTTATATCGTGCAGCGTAAGCTTGTCCGGGGACATAGCTTCATGGGATTCATGGCGACCGCCCCAATCGGGATACCCGGCATCGTCCTGGCGGTGGGGCTCTTTGCGGCTTACACCAAGCAGCCCTTCGTCCTCTACGGGACGCTGTGGATACTTTTCCTGGCCTATCTGACCAAGTATCTCCCCCTGGCCTACCAGACGAGCAACGCCGCCCTCACGAGCATTCACCCCGAGCTCGAGGAGTGCAGCCGCATTCTGGGGGCGAACCGTCTCCAGGTGTTCAGGGACGTGACGATCCCACTGTTCAAGGCGGGCCTGATCGCCTCGTGGATTCTGGTGTTCATGCCTTCCCTGCGCGAGTTGAGCGCCTCGATCCTCCTCTGGACGACGGACACGAAAGTTATTTCGGTGGTCATCATCGATCTTTACGAAGAAAATCTGTTCGGTCCCATTTCGGCCATCGCCGTTACCTTGCTGGTCATCACTTTGTTGGCTATCGCCGCGGGATTCCGGCTTGTGGGCAAGGACTTCATGAAAGCGGGTTAAGCGATAGGAGAAAGAACTCTTGGCGACACTTTCGCTGAAAAAGTTGTTGAAAGTCTTTGGGAGCGAGGTTCGTGCGGTAGACGAGATCGATTTGGACATCCCGCACGGAGAGTTGATCTCCCTCCTCGGGCCCTCCGGATGCGGGAAGACGACGACGTTGCGCCTTGTGGCGGGTTTTCTAGAGCCTGATAGCGGCGAAATCCAGATGGACAACGAGGTCGTCTCCAGCGGCGCCGCTGTCGTGCCCCCCGAGCGGCGCAACATGAGCATGATCTTCCAGAGCTACGCCGTCTGGCCCCACAAGACGGTCTACCAGAACGTCGCCTATGGGCTGAAGTTCCGCGAGGTCAGCGCCCATGAGGCCGATCAAAAAGTAAAGAAGATGCTCGACATCGTGCGCATGCCGAACCTGGGCGACCGCTACCCGGGCGAACTCTCAGGCGGCCAGCAGCAGCGCGTCGCGCTGGCGCGGGCCCTGGTGGTCGAGCCCGGCGTTCTCCTCCTTGATGAACCGCTCTCGAACCTGGACGCCAACCTCCGCGAGGAGATGCGCTTCGAAATCCGCCGCCTGCACGATGAGTTCAATATCACGAGTCTCTATGTCACCCACGATCAGGCCGAGGCGATGGTCACGAGCGACCGGATTTGCCTGATGAACCACGGCAAGATTGAACAGGTGGGCACGGCGATGGAAATCTACGACAAGCCCGAGACGCGCTTTGTCGCCGAGTTTGTCGGGGTGACGAACAGCATCGAGGGAACGAGCACCTCTCCCGGCCTCTTTGACGCCGGGGGCGGCCTCAATTTCAAGATGGGAAACAACGGCGCCGGCGGGGCGGAAGGAAAGCATTTCGTCTCCATCCGCCCCCACCGCATCGGAATTCACACCGAAGGCACCCAGATCGATGGGGCCGATGGGCTGAATGTGCTCGACGGCGAAGTGTTACGTGGCTATTTCCTGGGCAACGCGGCGGATTATCTCGTGAAGGTGCCGGGTCTTGAGGAGCCTCTACGGGTGGAGGGCGACCCCTCCAACTTCTTCCCGACCGGCTCGAAGGTCCGCCTCGTGATTGAGCCCGACTCGGTCATTCCCGTCCGCGCCAGCGAAGGCTAGCCGCCACCCACCATGCGAATCGTTATCCTGGACGACATTTCCGATCTATTCGCGGGCTCGCCCGCCCTCGAAAAGCTCCGGGGCCTCGGCGAGGTCGCGCACTACACCGACAACGCGCCGGACCGCGAGGCGCTGCTCGAGCGCGTGGGCGACGCCGAGATCATCCTCACCACGCGCTACCAGACCGATTTCAAGGAAAGCGACCTGCTCGAGCACATCCCGAATCTCCGGATGATTTCCGTCATGGGCACCCGCCCCCGGCGGATCAACATGAAGCTCGCCCAAGCGAAGGGCCTCACCGTCTCTTGCACCCCCGGCGCGAGCAGCAAATCCATCGCCGAGCACACGATCATGATGATGCTGGCGCTCGCCAAGCGGCTTCCGGTCATGGTTCCCGGAATGAGCGGGGGAGCGTGGCCGGTGGCGAGGGGGATCGAGCTCGAGGGAAAGACAATCTCCCTCCTGGGTTTTGGCCACATCGGCACCAAGGTCAGTACAAAAGCGGTGGGGCTGGGAATGCGGGTCATCACCTGGTCGCGGTCGATGACGCCGGAGCGGGCGGAGGAATTCGGGGCCGGGGCCGCCTCGTTCGACGAATGCCTCGCCGCGGATTTCGTCTCGATCCACCTCCACGTCAACGAAGAGACGCGGGGAATCGTCTCGCGCGAGGTGATCGGCAAGATGAAGCCCCATGCCTACCTGATCAATACATCGCGCGCCGCGCTGGTGGACGGGGAGGCGCTGATCGAAGCCCTCCGCGAGGGGCGCATCGCGGGGGCCGGCATCGACGTTTTCGAGCCCGACGAGCCGCTCCCCCCGCACTCGCCCTACCGCTCCCTCGATAACGTCATCCTCACCCCGCACTCGGCCTGGGACACGGACGGCACGGTGGGCCGCTTCCTCTCCATGCCGGTGGACAATATCGAGGCGTTCATCAACGGAACGCCGCGGAACGTCGTCACCGAAGACGTTTAGATTTTCATAAACCCCCAAACCAGAGAGCATGAAATTGTTCAGCGCACTAAAAGGGCTTCTCAGCCTCGAGACCGGCGACATCCTGAACGACCTGGAACATCCCTTCACCTGTCCGAAATCGGGCGGGGCGCTTCAGGGCGTCTACGATCTCGAATGGATCGGAAAAAACGTGGACCGCGACGAGGTGGCCCGCCGCCCCCGGGGCATCTGGCGATGGGCCGAGCTTCTCCCGGTGCGCGACCCGAAAAACGTGGTCACCCTCAGCGAGGGCGACACCCCGCTGATTCACGCCGAGCGGTTGGGGGCCGAGCTGGGTCTTGACCGCCTCTTTATCCTCGACGAATCGAGAAACCCGACGGGCTCTTTTAAGGATCGAGGCGGCTCGGTGACGATCAGCAAGTGCCGCGAGGTGGGGGTGGAGCGGATCATCCTCGCCTCCTCGGGGAACGCCGCCGCCTGTTTTGGCGCCTACTGCGCGCGCGGCGGGCTCGAATATTTCGGCCTCGTCCGCGACGACAGTTCAATCGTCCACTGCGTCCAGGTGGGGACCTACGGCTCGCTCACGCTGATCGCCGAGGGCAACATGGCCGACGGGGCGCGGCTGGCCGAGGAGGTTTCGCAAGAGATCGGAGCGCTCCACGCCACCCTGCCGAGGAACCTCTACCGCATCGAAGGGAAGAAAACGGCGGCCTACGAAATCGCCGAGGCGCTGGGCTGGAAAGCGCCCGACCGCGTGATCTGCCCGACGGCGGGCGGCACGATGGCCCTCGCGATGGAGCAGGGCTTCCGCGAGATTCTGGAGCTCGGCTGGATCGACCGGATGCCGCGCATCGATATCGTCCAGACCGACGGCTGCGCCCCCATCCTCCGGGCGCTCGAGTCGGGCGGCAAGGTTGAGAACTGGGGCCCTCCGACCACGAAATCCGCCGGTCTCACCAGCCCGTTCCCCGCCTGCGGTGACCGGGTGGTGGCGGTCGTGAAAAAGTCCGAGGGCGAGGGCGTCGAGGTGACCGACGAGATGAACCTCCGGGCCGAGTTCATGATCGGCGCGATGGAGGGGCTCTTCCTGCAGCCCGCCTCGGCCGCCGGGGTGGCGAGCCTGTTTGAGGGAGCCCGGAAAACCAAACTTGAACGCGATGAGACAATCGTCTGCATCGGAACCGGGACGGGCAAGAACGCCCCCGAAGTGACCGGCGAGGCGCTGGGTCAGACCGTGCGCATCCCCGCGCGGGTGGACGCCTTCCTCGAGGCGCGTGAAAAGTGGCTCGCCGGCAAGAAGTAGGAAGCAAGCCGCAAGAACCCGGATGCCGCCAGGAATAATTCAGATTCGTCCTTGAA
The DNA here is from genome assembly GCA_029937135.1 of Nitrospinota bacterium. GTDB lineage: Bacteria > UBA8248 > UBA8248 > UBA8248 > UBA8248 > UBA8248. The sequence goes on along the minus strand of JAPYQX010000014.1, from coordinate 7,408 downwards.
TTTATCGGGTTTTGCGCGGCGGATTTATTGACCGGGGATAGGGATGCGTTGAATCATGAAATCGAATGATTCAGGCGGACCGATTCGCGAATGAAATCGGTTCTTTTTACTTTTGCCGGGCCGGCCACTTCGCGAGGCCCACGTAGTACAGCACGGCCAGATCAACGATGGGAATAAGCGTCAACAGGCTGAGCCATGCGGGCAACCCGGCCTTTCGGAATATCTTCCAGAAAGGGAAAATGATTATCGCGCTTAAAAGCAATATGCCTGCCAACTCGATGGCTCCCACCAATGGAAACATTCTTTTCTCCCTCCCTCCGATCCACAGAAGTATCAAAAACGCATTGATCCACCGAGTCATGACTGCTCCATAAAAAAGCGTACACGTAAGGAAACTTTCATCTTCCCATCCGCTGGAACCGGGATTATGCGGCCGCGCGCTCCCTTTTTCAAATTTCGGCCTGCTCGCCCTTTCCCGGCGGATCTTTCCGGGGTGAATGACGGAGGGCTTCCGGTGAAGGGACCGTGCGCATCCCCACGCGTGTGGACGCCTTCATGGAAGCGCGGAGCCGCTGGCTCGCCGGGAAGAAGTAAGTTGTAAGGATTGTATTTGTCTGCCTTTATTCCAACTGAGCGAGCAGTGCCTTTATTTCTTCAATTTCCGTTCGATCGAAAGGACGGCCATAGTAGCGCTCGAACCACTCTCCGCCAGCCTCCAAGAAGTAAACCTTAGCCGCCATTATTTCTTTCGTTTCATTCTCGATCAGAAGATTGTAATTTGTCCCGGCTTGGATGGAGAGTTTCACCAATTCCTCGATCAGGGGCTTCAAAGTGTATAGGTCGAAGAACGGGCCGCAATGATGCTCCAATCCCTTGGGAGCAAGCATCCGAAGTCCCTCGTATATCGGGTGAGAGGCTAGTTCGCTAAGGATTTTATAGGATTCCGCGCGTTTTTTTTTCAGTGAAGCCATCTTTTTCGTCGAGCGCAATCCGAATTTTGAACGGAGAAAATATTTTTTTTCGAGTGGTTTCGTCAGCAATTCGCCATTCCAACACTCTAGTGCGGTCGAGTCCAAAAAATCCTAATAGGAATGCTGTCTCAAGAAGATCCCGCAATATCATCGCGGTATTTTGATAGTAGCCGGTTACAATGAGTTGGAATGCGGCCGCGCAGCCGTTAAACAAACGCATTCCGAGGAGCCGAACGGCTTTCGCATCTTCATCTTCTTGGGAAGGAGGGTTCGTCGATAAAACGTTTAAGACGTTCATCGCTTTTTCGGTGAGAGCTACGTGTCTTGATAGGTCTTCATCCGCTTCAATCGCTTCTAAAGACTTCGTCCTAATAAATTTCTCCCCTTCTTGCAATAATTCCAAGTTTTCAGGTATAGGGCTCATTGATGACCTCATGATCGGTCTGTCGGTAATTTCCGGCAGCGCTACGGCGAAAACCCTCGGGCAATCTTCCCTTTTCAGCATCTGGATCGACGCATCCCGGTCGGTTACAGCGCGCCCGTCAGTTGAGCGATTGTATCGACCAGGCCTCCCACGCCCGCGCTTCCGGTCAGCGCCGTAAGCGCGGCAACGAGGACAACCGCAATGAGTCCGATGATCAGGGCGTATTCCACCATGGATTGCCCGCGTTCATCCCGCCACGGGGATTCCCGAAACCGGCTCGAGCCGGCAAATCGGGCCCATTCCCTCGAAAATATTTTTCTTTTCATCCACATCACCAAAGACCAAAGAATTTTCAAATTGAAAGCAAGCATTCTTACAACCCGCAATTCCGGCCACAGGGTACAAGAAATATTGACAAAATTGTTTTCCGGGATTTTAACTGCCGGGGGGGCAAGAGTTGAAAATAATGAAATAGTCGGCGATTTGATATCATCCCGACGATTCCGGCATTGTTATGGTGGAAAACGCTCAGGCGATTTCCAACAAAGCGGCGCCCTCTAGGCAACCCCCTCTTTTTTCAGCATCCCCACCGCCGAGGCGAATCCGGCGAGCGTTTCCGCGATGATATCGGGGGTGTGCGCGGTCGAGACCAGGGCGCGGTCGCCGTTGAAGTCGATGCCGTGGAGGATGACGGCCTGCCGGAGCGCGCGGCTTTTCTCGGGGTGCCTCGCGTTCAACCGTTTCCAGGGAACGTCCGCGACCGATTGGTCCTCGCCGCCCGAGGGCGGGGAGGCTGCGTTGTAGAAAATTTTCCAGTCGCTGTGATCGCCGTAAACCTTCCACGAAATTTTTTCGCTGGCCAGAATTTCGTTCATCCCCCGGCGAAGCGCGGCCGCCGCATCGTTCGCAGCGCGAATCGCCTCGCCGTCGGCGATTGATTCGAGCATGGCGCAGCCCGCGGCGGCGGATAGTGGGTTTGCGTTAAAAGTGCCGTGATGGGGGATTTTCGTGCGGTGGGTCTCCTCGAGGGTGGCCTTGGTTTCGAGGTGGCGCATGACATCCTCCCGCCCGGCGACGGCCCCGCCGGGGAGCCCGCCGGCGAGGATTTTGGCGAAGGTGGCAAGGTCGGGGGTGACGCCGGAGTGGGCCTGCGCCCCGCCGGGGGCGACCCTGAAGCCGGTGACCACCTCGTCGAAGATGAGGAGCGTCCCCGCCTTTCTCGTCTCCTCGCGAAGGCCCTCCAAAAAACCCGGAGTGAGCGGCACGGTCCCGAAGTGGGGGCCCGTGGGCTCCATGATGAGCGCGGCGATATCCCCCCCTGCGAGGGCCGAGCGCACCGCCCCCAGATCGTTCAGCGGGCACACCTCCACCGCATCGACAACCTCGGCAAGCTGGCCTGCCTCGGCCTCGGCGGTGTAGGGCGCGCGCACGCCGATTTCGACGCCCTCGTGCCAGCCGTGGAAGTGGCCGGCGAACTTCACCACGCGCACACGCCCGGTGAAGGCCCGCGCGAGGCGCAGCGCCATGTGGGTGGCCTCGGTGCCGGTGCCGGTGAAGCGGAGGCGCTCGGCGCAGGGTACGAGGCGGCAGATCCATTCACCCCATTCGACCTCGGCGGCGTGGGAGGCGCCGTAGTGGGTGCCGCGCATGATCTGATCGCGGACGGCGTCGCGGACGTGAGGCGGATTGTGGCCGAAGAGGAGGGCGCCGTGGCCCATCCAGTAGTCGATGTAGCGGTTTCCGTCGGCGTCCCATTTGAGGGCGCCCTCGGCCCGCTCGACATAAATTGGAAATGGCCGCATCCGGCGGCTGTCGTGGGTGACGCCGTCCGGAAAGATTTTCCGGGCGCGCTCGAAAAGCGCGCGGCTCGCGGGCAGGGCTTCGGTGTAGCTGTCCTCGAGGCCCGAGGTGGTGGATTTCGGCATGTCGCCCTCCGTTGGCTGGTTTGTGATCGAATCTTCTTGGGTTTCCGATCGATGTCTCGATCGGTCCCGGGGCTCAGCCCAGCTGCCTGAAAACTTCACTAACGATGTTCATCCCGCGTTCGATCTCATCGCGGTGTAGATGCCCGAGCTGGCGCCGTTGGTGGCGAAAACATCGTCCGGGGTGTATTCGGAGCCCGATTCCCGGCGGACCCATTCACAGACGGCCCGGAGGAACTCGGGGTCGCCGTAGCCGGGGGCGTAGAAGGTGAGGTCCTCGTCGAGGGCGTCCTTGGCGGCCTGGCGGATGTGAGCTGGGGTGGGGAAGTTGGGGGTTCCGCTGTCGAGGCGGATCAGGCCCTCGGGGCGCTGGATGGTCATGTGTTTCGCCCGCTCGCCGCCGGCGACGCCCTGGACGTACTGGGAGATATGGGCCATGAAAATTACTCCGGATAAAAGGAATAAAAGAAACGACGGAGGGAATTATAATGCGGATGGCCCCTTTTTTCCCGCGCCCGGCGTATCTTTACGGTAATTTTATTATCTGGATAATATCTGTATATTCAAAAGGTTACAATGACCGAAGCCGCCGGGCAGAATTTCGGGCCTGAAACCTGAAAATGAAATCGCCCGTCCATTGTTAGGATGATTGAAGCGGGCCGTCAGATTGGCAACGCAGAGGTCTTTGTCCATATCGGGAGCGGTGATGAAAAGAGTCTTGACCACGGGTATCGGCGGGGGCGCCGCCGGCGCTCTCCTGTTTTGGTCCTACCAGATGATTTTCCAGGGCGCGACAATCTCGGCGTTCATCGGAGCCCAAGTCGTCCGGCAGGGGGGCTATGCCCTTTCTCCCGCTTGGGCCGGCTGGGGCGTCCACCTGTGGGTGAGCCTCTCGTATGCCTTTCTTTTCGCCCTCATCGTCCGGTTTCTCCTGCCGCGAGAGTTTACCCGCAACCGCACGCTGGCCTTTGCCCTGGCGCTCGCGCTGGGCTGGGTCACGACCCTCATCGCCGCGCCCGCCATTCAGATCACCATCGCCCTCCTCGTGGGCAAGGGTTTCCCCGCGAAACTCTGGCCGCTGAACCCGGCCGAGGGCCACCCCTTCTGGAATCATCTGATCTTCTTCACCGTCATCTGGGCAATAGACACCGGCTCGGCTTTTTTATACGGCGAGGCTAACAACCGGACCGAGGATGACAACCGGCTCAAAGCTGCCGATCTGTCCGAAGGCGCGGGAGAATAGACGAAAGATGGGAAGCGCGCTCACCGCGAAGCGATTGGCGCCGCTGGCGATCCTCGCGGCGGGGTTTGTTGCGTTTTTCGCGCTCGGTCTTGAACAGTATCTGAGTATTTCCGCGCTCCGGGAGAACCGCCACCTCTTCCTCGCCTGGGTCGATGCCTGGGGCCTCGTGGCGGCGGCGGCCTATATCGCCGTCTACGCGGTTGTGATCGCTCTCTCGATTCCCGGAGGGGCGGTGTTGAGCATCACGGGCGGCTTTTTGTTCGGCGCCCTCTGGGGAACGCTCTATATCCTCATCGGGGCGACGGCGGGGGCGGCCGCGCTTTTCATGATCGCGAAATCCTCGCTGGGCGAAATCCTGCGCGAGCGGGCCGTGCCCTGGCTGAAAAGGATGGAGGAGGGTTTCGGGAAAAACGCGCTGGTCTATCTGCTGGTCCTGCGGCTGGTGCCCCTTTTTCCGTTTTTCGTCGTGAACCTGGTCCCCGCCTTTCTCGGCGTCAGGCTCTCAACCTACATTATCGGCACCTTCTTCGGAATTATTCCAGGGACCACCGTCTTCGCCTCGGTCGGAGCCGGGTTGGGCAGTATCTTCGACAGCGGCGAGGCGTTCTCTCTGACGGGTATTCTGACCCCCCAGATCATCGCCGCGATGATCGGCCTCGCCCTGCTCGCCCTGATTCCGGTGGCCTACAAAAAGATCAAAGGGGCCTGAAGCCCACCGGGCCGGGTGGCTCCTGTGGAGAACGGCCGGACGCACCCAGTGCGGAAGCACCCGGGCCGGGTAGCCCTGGGAGCGCTCGAGCATATCCATCACCGCGGCGGTGTCGGTCACCCATCCGAACTTGGTCTCGAAATTCCAGATGGTGGCCTGGCGCGTGAAATCGGGCCCGGTGTGGTCCATCGCGTCCTCGACGAGGATGGGCCAGAACTCCCGAAAATAGGCCTCTCTCGCCGTGCTATCGACGCAGACGTTCGTCGCCACCCCGGTAAAAAGCAGGTGGCGCACATCCATCCACAGTAGAATATTTTCGAGATCCGTGCCCGCGAATCCGCTGAAGCGGGATTTCTTGACGACGATATCGCCGGCCTCGGGGGTGAGCTCGTCGATGATCCGCCAGCCCCAGGTGTCCTCGACGATGAGCTTGTCGCCCACCTCGGGCCGCTCGCTGATCATTTTCACCGCCATGTGCCTCATCCGGTTGGGCGACATGGCCCCCCCCGCGTTGCCGAGGCCGGGCCGGTAGCCGAACTGGAGATAGACGACTTTCACCCCCGCCGCCCGCGCAACCGGCAGCAGGCGTGCGTTCGCCTCGATGACGGGTTTCACCCTCGCCTCATCGAAGCCGCTCCCGCTCACGAGGTCCAGCATCCCGCCCTTTTTGGCGTAGGCGTTTTGCATGTCAACGACGACAACCGCCGTGCGGCCAAGGTCGATCTCCACTTCCCGGGGCCGTGCCTGAAGGATGGTCATGGCGTTTCCTCCCTCGTTTCCTTTTTCGATTCGTTATTTTTCGCTTCGCTCCGAGGGTTTCATTATAGATAATAATCGCGGCCCCGTAATCTTGATTCTCAAGGCTCCGCCGGACCTCCGGCCGGGCTGGACCCGGCGGGCGAAGTGATCCCCCATCCGCTGGAACGGTCGGTGGCGGGTCGGGTGGCCGAGGCCGTGCGCCAGGCGGCCGGGTCGGGGGGTTGGGGTGGAAAGCCTCGAATCTCATCGGTGAGCGGTCGGGGGGCCTTCTGGGCGAAGTTCTGCGATTCGTTGGACAAGCTCCAGAAGGAACTGGATAAATACTTTCGCTTCTACAACACGGAGCGCCCCCACTAGGATGTATCAAAACATGGGCAAGCGCCCGACTGACACGGTGGAAAGGTTCGTTCCATCGTCACGCAAGAAGGTTATATTATGAACAAAATCTTGCTCGTATCAGAAGATACGAAAAAGACATTTAGTCAACATGCACGTTCGGGAGAAAAATAAATGAAAACGAACGAAATTACTTGTCCTGAATGTGGAACCGAAATTGAGATAACGGAGGCGCTAGCGGCTCAGATTGGCTCTGAAATAGAAAAGAAACACGCTGAAGAACTTAACGCCGTTAAGAAGAAATCCGAAGACCGGATCGCGGATGTGAAGAAAGAGGCAGGCGATAATCTCAAAAAAAGCCTTAATGAGGTTCAAGATAAGGTCGCCTCTGACGCCGAAAAGAAGGTTGGCGTTCAGCTTGAAAATCTTCAAGAGCAAGTTCGGGAACAAAAAGAAGAACTTGGAAATGCTAAAGATAAAGAACTTGAATTCCTGAAGAAGGAGCGAGAATTTGAGCGACAGAAAGAAAATTTTCCACTTGAGTTCGAGCGTGCGCTTGTTGTGGAAAGAAAAAAGATTGTGAAAGAAGTGTCGGAGCACATGGATGAGGCGAGCCGGCTCAAGGATGAAGAGATGAAACAAGAGAATGCAGTACTCAAAAAAAGAGTTGACGATTTACGGGTTAGGCTTGAACAGGGAAGTCAGCAACTCCAAGGCGAAGCCCAAGAGGTCGTACTAGAAGAGGATCTTCGGATCGCTTTCATTCATGATGATATCCGGGAAGTTCCGAAAGGAATTCGTGGTGCCGATTGTATCCAGGATGTGAAAACTCCTGCCGGTATCCTTTGTGGATCGATTCTTTGGGAGAGTAAAAGTACGAAGGGTTGGAGTAAGAAGTGGGCGGCGAAACTGAAAGAAGACCAGCGAGAGGCGAAGGCCGATATCGCGGTTATTATGTCCCGAGTTCTGCCGGATGGTGTGCGCCATTTTGGCCAGCACGAAAGCGTCTGGGTCTGCGATTTCGCATCATGTATAGGGCTTGCA
>JAPYQX010000013.1 GCA_029937135.1 Nitrospinota bacterium | reverse complement strand
CCGCCCGCGAGGGCGGCCTCACCCGGCGGTTTGGCCGGGGCCGCTTGCCGGGAGCCTGCCTGACGGCGTTGGTGGTCGGAGGAGCGTATCTCGCAATATGGGTGATGTTGTTTGCCGCCGGACAAATCGACTGGCGGCTCGCGGCGGGGCTGAGCGTTTATTTTCTTTACGCCTCCTTCGCCGCGCGAGACCTCGACCGGCACGGATCAAAGGTCTTTCGCGCCCTGAAGGAGAAAAATATCGAGAACGCCCGGCAGCTCCTCGCCCTGATCGTCGGGCGGGACACCGCCCATCTCGGCGAAAAAGAGGTGGTGCGCGCCACTGTGGAATCGGTCGCCGAGGGTACGGTGGACGGCGTTTTGGCCCCCCTGTTTTTCGCGGCGCTCGGCGGCCCTCCATTGGCGATGGCCTACAAGGCGGCGAATACGCTGGACTCGATGCTCGGCCACCGCTCGGAGGAATACCTGAATTTCGGCTGGGCGGCGGCGCGGCTCGATGATGCGCTGAATTTCGTTCCGGCCCGGCTGGCCCGCCTCCTCTACCCGGCGGCAGCCTTCGTTTGCGGCCTGAGCCCGGCGAAATGCTGGCGCATCTCGGTGCGGGATGGCGGAAAGAGCCCGAGCCCCAACGCCGCGATCAGCGAGGCCGCCCTGGCCGGCGCCCTGGGGATTCAGGTCGGGGGCACGAATATCTACCGGGGCATACCCGAAGCGCGCCCGCATCTCGGCGACATGCTGCGCGAGCCCGAGCCGGGCGACATCCGCCGCGCTGTCCTGTGGATGTACGCCTCAACCGCCCTCGGCTTCGTCTTTTTCTCGGGAATGAGATCGTTCCTGTTGTTTATCTCCTGAACTTCACGGAATAAAGGGAGTTGAATCGAACATGAATCAGGCCCAGGGCGAAATCGTATTCATTACCGCCGCGGACACCGAAATCCTGGGCATCGCTCTCGCCCGCGCCCGGATGCCAGAGGACTTCCCCTCCGTCCGGGCGGTCCATCTCCGCGAGTTATCCGAGTCCGGGGACCTTGAGCAATTTACAGCCGAGGTTGTCCCGGGAGCGAAAGCCGTCGTGGCCCGGATTCTCGGCGGACGGGCTTACTTTCCTGAAGGGTTCGAGCGGCTATCTCAAGCCTGCCGGGAAAACGAAACGGCGTTTCTCGCGCTGGCCGGAGGACGCGAGATTGACCCCGAGTTGACGGCCCTCGCCTCGGTTCCGCTCTCCACCCTCACCACCGCGCTCGAATATTTCGTTCACGGGGGGGTTCCAAACTACGAGCAGCTCCTCCGCTACCTCTCGGACCGGTTTCTTCTGACGGGGTTCGGGCATGACCCCGCCGAATCCACCCCCGAGCGCGGCGTCTACGAGCCGTCGGGGCTTCCCCAGCTTCCCGAGGGGGCGCCGATCGTGGGCCTTCTCTTCTACCGGGCACACTGGCTTTCGGGAAATCTACAGGCGATTGACGCCCTGGCGCGGGAGATTCAGGGGCTGGGCTGCCGCTGCCGCCCGGTGTTTTGCGAATCGCTCAAAGAGACGGACGAGGGCGGGACCCCGCTCGCCGTGCGCGATTTCCTGATGGACGCCGATGTCCTGATCTCGACCCTCGCCTTCAGCTCCCCCCACGGGCTCGACTGCCCTGTGATTCAGGCCGTGATGAGCGGCTCCACGCTGACGGAATGGAACGGCTCGTCCACGGGGCTCAGCCCGCGCGACGTGGCGATGCATGTCGCCCTCCCGGAGTTCGACGGCCGGATCATCTCGGTCCCGATTTCCTTCAAGGAAGAGGGCAACCGGGATCAAACCATCGGCGCCGAGCTCCGGCGAAACATCCCGCTTCCCACCCGCGTGGCCCAGGTGGCCCGGCTCGCCAAATCCTGGTGCACTCTTCGCGGGACGGAAAACAGCGAAAAACGCATCGCCGTTCTTTTCAACAACTACCCCACCCGGAACGCCCGCGTCGGAAACGGGGTCGGACTCGACACCCCAGAGAGCGTGATCCGGCTCCTCCGGGCGCTCGAAGGGGCTGGCTACGACCTGGGGGACATCCCCGAAAACGGCGATGAACTCATTCACACACTTCTCGCCGGATGCACCCAGGACGATGAGTTCCAGACCCCCGAAAACCTTCAGGCGACGCCGGAGAAATTAACTCCGGCGGCCTATGCTGAGCGCTTCGAGCGGATGCCCGCTGTCCGGCAAGAGGAAATGGCCAGCCAGTGGGGCGCGCCGCCGGGGAGCTATATGATGACCGAGGGCGGCATGGCGATTCCGGGCCTCCGGCTCGGCAACATATTCGTCGGGATTCAACCCTCGCGGGGCTTCGGGGTCGATACCAGCGCTATCTATCACAGCCCTGATCTTCCCCCCACCCATTATTATCTGGGCTACTACCAGTGGATTACCGAGGTCTTCGGAGCCCATGCCGTCATCCACGTCGGCAAGCACGGCAACCTCGAATGGCTCCCCGGAAAGGGAATCGGGCTGAGCGAAAGCTGTTTCCCTGAAATCGCACTGGGCTCGGTCCCCAACATCTATCCCTACATCATCAACAATCCGGGCGAGGGCACCCAGGCCAAGCGCCGCTCGCACGCCGTCATCGTCGATCACATGATCCCGGCGATGACCCGCGCGGAGTCCTACGGCGACCTGATCAAGCTCGAGCATCTGGCCGACGAGTACGCCGACGCCCTCACCCTCGACCCGTCGAAATGCCCGCTGATCTCCGGGAAAATTATCCGGCTTCTCGAGGAAAGCCAGATTTACCGCGACCTCGCCTACGAGCGGCCCCCCTCGGAGGATGAGGTCGAGGGCTTCATCGAGGATTTCGACGGTTACCTGTGCGAGATCAAGGAATCCCAGATTCGCGACGGGCTTCACATCCTCGGGGCCCTTCCCGAGGGGGACAGCCTCACCGACCTTCTCGTCGCCCTCGTGCGGATTGATCAGTCCGGCGTCCGGGGCCTTCCGGCGGCGATAGCGGACGATCTCAGGCTCGATTACGAAGCGCTGAACGACGACCCGGCGAAGGGTGTCGATCACCCCCTCTGCCGAACGGCGGGAGATATGATCGAATATCTCGAAATTCAGGCCAGAGACGCGGTGAAGACCAACCACGCGCCGGGACCCAAATCGCGGGAGACATTGGACTTCCTGACGGGCGATATACTCCCGCGCCTGAAAAAAGTCCCCGATGAAATCTCGAACATCCTCGTCGCTCTCGATGGCCGCTTCGTCCCCGCCGGGCCGAGCGGCGCGCCCACAAGAGGCATGGCGAACATTCTGCCCACCGGGCGGAATTTTTACTCCGTGGATATACGGGCGATTCCTACACAGACGGCCTGCGAGGTCGGCCGCAGCGCCGCCGAGGGGGTGCTGGAGCGCTATCTCAAGGAAACGGGAGACTACCCCCGCTCGATCGGCATGGTCGTCTGGGGGACCTCGAACATGCGCACCGGCGGGGACGACATCGGGGAAATTCTTCATCTCCTCGGGGTCCGGCCGGTCTGGCAGGGAATCAACCGACGCATTATTGACATCGAGATTATCCCTCTCGAAGAACTTGGACGGCCGCGAATCGACGTGCTTGTCCGCATCAGCGGGTTTTTCCGGGACGCCTTTCCGAACGTCGTCGAGATGATCGACGAGGCCGTGCGGACGGTCGCCGCGCTCGATGAGCCCGAGGGGATGAATTTCGTCCGGGAAAATATTACAGCCGAAATCGCGCGCGGCGGCGATCCGGAACTCGCCGCCTACCGGGTCTTCGGCTCAAAGCCCGGCAGCTACGGCGCGGGCCTCCTCAACCTGATAGACGAGCGCAACTGGACGACGGACAAGGATCTGGCCGATGTCTATGTCGCCTGGGGGGGCTACGCCTACGGCCGCGGCGCCCCCGGCGTCCCGGCGTTCCGGGCGTTCCGCCAGCGCCTCTCGGGGGTGAACGTGGCCGTCCAGAACCAGGACAACCGGGAGCACGACATATTCGACAGCGACGATTATTTTCAGTTCCACGGGGGGATGATCGCCTCGGTACGGGCGATCACCGGCCAAAATCCCAAGGCCTACTTCGGCGACACCTCGAAACCCGACCGGGTGAAGACCCGCAATCTGAGGGAGGAGGTCGTCCGCGTCTTCCGCTCCCGGGTGGTGAACCCGAAGTGGATCGAATCCATCCAGCGGCACGGCTACCGAGGCGCCTTCGAGCTGGCCGCCACCGTGGATTACCTGTTCGGCTACGATGTCACCGCCCATGTGATCGATTCCTATATGTATGAGAAGGTCACGGAAGCCTACATACTCGACGACAAGGTCCGGCAATTTCTCGAAGAGAAAAACCCCTGGGCGCTGCGCGGCATGGTCGAGCGCCTCCTCGAGGCGCAGGAGCGGGGATACTGGGAGTCCCCGCCGGAGGAGACCGTGAACCGGCTCAAGGAAATTTACCTCGAAAACGAAGCCGGGCTGGAGGTGATGGACTGATGAACTATCCGTTTTCCGCTATCGTGGGCCAGGAGCGGATGAAGCTCGCCCTCATCCTGAACGGTGTGAATCCGCACATCGGCGGGGTTCTGATCGCGGGCGTCAAGGGCTCGGGCAAATCCAGCGTCTCCCGAGGGCTGGCCGATCTCCTCCCGCCGATCCGGGGCAACACCAACTGCGCCTACTCCTGCGCCCCGGACGATCTCTGCGGAGAGTGCGGGGACGTTCAGATCGGGGAAATGCCCACGCCCTTTGTTTCGCTTCCACTCGGCGCGACCGAGGACCGCGTCCTCGGCACCATCGATCTCGAAAAAGCCATCCGGCGGGGCGAAAAACAATTCGACCCCGGTCTCCTCGCGCGGGTCAACGGCGGCATCCTTTACGTGGACGAGGTGAACCTCCTTCCCGATCATCTGGTGGACATTTTGCTCGATGTCGCCGTGAGCGGGATCAACCGGGTCGAGCGCGAGGGAATCTCCATCCAACACCCGGCGCGATTCATCCTGGTCGGAACGATGAACCCCGAGGAGGGGGAGCTTCGCCCGCAACTCCTCGACCGCTTCGGCCTCTCGGTGGAGGCGCACAACCTCGCCGACCCGGCGGAGCGGAGCGAGGTCGTCCGGAGGGCGATTGCCTTCGAGACCGATCCGGTTAAATTTGCCCTTGAATGGACAGGAGACCAGACGGCCCTCGGGGAGCGAATACTCCGGGCGAGGGCGATACTCCCCGAGGTCAGTATCTCGGATGAAACCGCGTCGGAAATATCCTCGCTCTGCTGCCGGGAGCATGTCGAGGGAATGCGGGCCGACATCATCATCAGAAAGGCCGCGATGGCTCACGCCGCCTGGGAGGGGCGCTCCACCGCGGGACCCGGGGATGTCGAGCGCGTGATGGAATTCGCGCTGGCCCACCGCAGGAACGAGCCGCTCGAGCCGCCTCCTCCTCCATCTCCGCCGCCGCCCCGTCCCAAGGAGCGCCCCGAGAACTCAACTCCCCGGACGCAGGACGGCCTCAGCGAGTTTCAACCCCGGCCGGAAGGCCCTCTTCACATCCCCCAGCCGGAGGCCCGCGCAACGCGACGGGAGTCCAACCCGGGCGGCAGTGTAGGGGCCGAGCAGACCGGCTCCCGGCAGGGGCCCTATGTCCGCGCCCGGATAACCAGGGAAAAATCGCCGGACCTCGCCATAGGCGCCACCCTTCGCGCCGCCGCTGTCCGGAGAGAAAAAGATCCTCGGGGCGATTCCGCGCTCAGGATTCGACCTGGGGATTTCAGGGCCAAGGTCCGAAAGCCCTCCCATCGGCGCCTTTTTCTCTTCGTCCTCGACGCCAGCCGTTCGATGGGCGCGCGCCGCCGGATGGAGGCTACGAAGGGGGTGCTGCTGGGGCTTCTGGACGATGCCTACCAGAAACGCGACGAGGTGGGTCTGATCGTCCTTCAGGGCCGGGAGGCGCGCCTCGCCCTGCCGCCCACGCGGAGCGTCCGCCGGGTTCAGGAGCGCATCCGCCATCTTCCGGTGGGCGGAACAACCCCGCTCGCCCAAGGTCTCAGGCTGGCCCGCGAGACGCTCGCTCTTGCTCACAGAAGACAACCGGGTCTTGTGTCCTCGATCATTCTCGTCTCGGACGGACGCCCGACGGTGGGCCTTGGCGGCTCGCCTCCCGTGCAATCCACCGAGCGGGAGCTTCACCACTTCGGACGCACGGGGGCGAATCTTCTTCTCGTCGATACCGAGGAGGGATACACCCGGTTGGGTTTGATGCGGAATTGGGCAACCCGCTGGGGCTTTCCCTGCGTGACGCTTGAGGAGCTGCGCCCCGGCAAAATCAAACAGCTCTTGGACGCCGCCTGACGAGGGCGGCCCGAGAAACCATTAAAGCGGAGACTTCGCCATGAGCGATGAAAGTTATAAGGAAAAAGCCAAGCGCATCAATAAATCCTACGAGAAGCGGCAGGCGGCGGCCACCGAGGAGAAGGGGCTGATCATCGTCCACACGGGCTCCGGAAAAGGAAAGAGCACCGCCGCCTTCGGGATGCTCCTCCGAGCCGTTCACCACGGGCTCAAGTGCGGTGTCGTCCAGTACGTAAAGGGCTCGATACCCTCGGGCGAGACCGAGATGTTCAAATCCTTCGGAGACGCGGTGGAGTGGCACCGGATGGGCGAGGGGTTTTCCTGGGTCACTCAGGACAAGGACCTCGACCGGCAGGCGGCCGAAAAAGCGTGGGGAAAATCACGGGAATTGATGGACCGCCCCGATATCGGGATGGTCATTCTCGACGAGATCAACGTGGCCGTCCGGCTGGGCCAGCTTCAACTGGACACGGTGATCGAGGCGCTTAAAAACAAGCGGGAGATGCTCCACGTCGTCCTCACCGGCCGGGGGGCGAAGGATGAGTTGATCGAACTGGCCGACCTCGTGACCGAGATGAAAATGGTCAAGCATCCCTACCGCGCCGGAATCAAGGCGCAAAAGGGAGTGGAGTTTTAATCCAGCGCGTTTTTTTAACGAAATAAAAGGCAAAGCGAAAATGAGCGAGAAACTGGGGGTGATGGTTTGCGGCCACGGCAGCCGGGACGAGCAGGCCGTTGTCGAATTTCAATCCGTGGCCGAGGGCATCAGGGAAAGAATTCCTCACATGGACACCGAATGGGGATTTCTCGAGTTCGCAACGCCCATCATCCGCGACGGACTCGACGCCTTGCTCGAAAAAGGGGTGAACCGCGTTCTCGCCGTCCCGGGGATGCTTTTCGCCGCCGGACACGCGAAGAACGATATTCCCTCCGTCCTGAACCGCTATCAGGCCACCCACGAGGGAATCCGAATCGACTACGGCCGCGAACTCGGAATCGACCTGAAACTGATCCGGACGGCCGGCGACCGCATCGAGGAGGCCGTCCGAAAGGGCGCGCCGGGCGTATCGAAGCACGATACCCTGCTGATGGTGGTGGGGAGGGGAGCCTCGGACCCGGACGCCAACTCCAATGTTTCCAAAGTGATGCGTATGCTCTGGGAGGGCCTGGGTTTCGGCTGGGGGGAGGTGTGCTATTCGGGCGTGACGTTCCCGCTCGTCGAGCCGGGTCTGGAACAGGCCGCGAAACTGGGATACAAGCGAATCATCGTTTTCCCCTACTTTCTGTTCACCGGGATTTTGGTCCAGCGCATCTACGAACTCACCGACCGCGTCGCCGCGCGCCATCCCGGAATCGAATTCATCAAGGCCGGTTATCTCAACGACCATCCCCTTGTCCTGGACAGCTTTGCTGATCGCGTTCAGGAGATTCTCGACGGCGTGAACAACATGAATTGCCAGCTTTGCAAGTACCGCGAGCAATTTTTGGGGTTTGAGGACCAGGTCGGGGAGGTTCAGGAGAGCCACCACCACCACGTCGAGGGCATCGGGACCGGCGTTCCTGATGAGTCCGCCGGAGGAGATCACGACCATGAGCAGGGCCATGATCACGACGAGGCTCACGGCCATGATCACAACCATGATGGGGGCCACCATCATCACCCCTACCCCCATGCCGATCACCCGCTGGGCCCCAAGAGCATGAAAGACTAGCCGAGGCAACTCGAATGACGATTAAATATTGCCGCGACCCGGAGGAGATTTTTGATAAGTCGCTCTCCATCATCGGGGCCGAGGTGGACCTCTCCGGTCACGGCGAGGCGATGTCCGCCGTGATCACCCGGATGATCCACGCCTGCGGAATGGTGGACATTGCCCCCTCGGTCGAAGCGTCAGGCGGCGCCGCCGAGGCCGGGGTGCTCGCGCTCGGGAGCGGAGCCCCGGTCGTGTGCGACTGCGAGATGGTCGAGAGAGGAATCACCAGGCGTCTTCTCCCCGCCGAAAACCGGGTGATCTGCGCGCTATCCGCCAAGGAGACCGCGAGCCACGCCCGCGCCGCCGGGAATACCCGATCCGCCGCCGGAATGGCGCTTTGCGCCGATCTTCTCCCCGGCGCGGCCGTCGTCATCGGGAATGCCCCGACGGCGCTGTTCCGGCTCCTTGAAATGATGGACGAGGGTCTCGCCCCCCCGGCGCTGATACTCGGCTTTCCGGTCGGGTTCGTCGGGGCGGCGGAATCGAAGGAGGCTTTAATCACCCGTGGCGGCGGCGTTCCCTTCATCACCCTGACCGGCAGGCGGGGGGGCAGCGCCATCGCGGCGGCGGCGCTGAACGCCCTTGCCCGCGAGGCCGGCAGGAAGGCGGAAAGCGCGGGGAAATGACGGCTCGGGAGACGGCCTCACCGATGGGAAAAAACACCGAAGCACCCTGGCTGAGTCTCGTCGGCATCGGAGACGACGGAATCGAGGGAATCGGAAAAAGCGCGAGAGAGGCTATTTCACACGCGGAAATATTCATCGGCGGGGAGCGCCATCTCGCCTTTCTTCCCGAGGACGGACGCCCCAGGATTCCCTGGCCCTCCCCCCTCCAGAACCTCATCGATCAAATCCCCGGCTACCGGGGAAAAAAGCTTTGCGTCCTGGCCACGGGAGACCCCTTCTTTTTCGGAATCGGGGCGCGGCTCGCCGAAAAGGTTCCGATTGAGGAGATGAAGGTCTACCCCGCGCCCTCCTCATTCAACCTGGCGCTCTCCCGGCTGGGCTGGTCCCTGCCGGGCGTCCGGGCTGTCTCTCTGCACGGAAGGCCGCTCCGCTCCCTTCTGCCTCATCTGATGGACAAGGCCCGCCTCGCCATCCTGACCGCCAACCGGGATTCACCGCGTGAAATCGCCGGGCTTTTAGAGGCGGAAGGATTTGGCGCCTCGATTCTCCATGTTTTCTCGCACCTCGGCGGGAAGGACGAAACGCATGTCATTCTGACCGCGCGTGAGCTGGCCTCGGCTCAACCGGATGGCCGGATACGGGACCTGAACATCGTGGCCACCAAACTCACAGCCGAGGGCCGGGGACTTTCGGGCCATTTGCTTCCCGGCCTCGAGGAAGAACGCTTCCGCCATGACGGCCAGATCACGAAGCGCGAAATCCGGATTCTGACGCTGGCGGCGCTCATGCCCAAGCCGGGTGATTTACTCTGGGACATCGGCGCGGGCTCGGGCTCGGTATCGATCGAATGGCTCCGCGCCGATCCCTCCCTTGAGGCAGTCGCCGTCGAAAAATCAAAGGCCCGGCTGGAGAATTTACAGGCCAACGCCGAGGCCCTCGGTGTCCCGGCACATAGTGTCCCCCGCCTCCGGGCCGTTCACGGGGAGGCGCCCGGCTGTCTGACCACGCTTCCAGACCCTGACGCCGTTTTTATCGGCGGGGGATTGCGCGACGGGACCCTGATCGAAAACTGCTGGTCACGCCTCAAACCGGGAGGACGGCTCGTGGCCAACGCCGTCACCCTCGAGGGCGAGGCCGCGCTGCAGCGGTTTTTCAGCGCTCGCAGCGGCGATCTTGTCCGGCTTCAGGTGAGCCGCCTTCATCCCACGGGCCGTCTTCACAGCTGGCGGCCGGGCTCCCCGATCACCCAACTCCGGGTCACCAAGCCATGACGCCTTCAACTACGAACGGTTTCGGCACCCTCTACGGCATCGGGGTCGGACCGGGAGACCCCGAACTCATCACCCTGAAGGCGCACCGCCTTCTGATGGCCGCTCCCGTGATCGCCTTTCCCGCCCCCATCGAGGGGGAGAGTTTCACGCGGCGAATCGTCGCGCCCTATCTCGACGGGACCGGGAAGGAGGAAATCCCGGTCCGGATGCCGATGAGCGCCGACAGGTTCCCGGCCCAGGAGGTATACGACCGGACAAGCAGGGAACTGGGCGCGCACCTGAATGCAGGGCGCGATGTCGCCTATCTTTGCCAGGGCGACCCTTTTTTCTACGGCTCTTTCATGTATCTCTATTCGCGGATGGCCGACGATTTCCGGGTGGAGATCGTTCCCGGCGTCTCCTCCATCATGGCCGGCGGCGCGGCCCTGGGCGCCGCCCTCGCCTCCCGGAACGACACCTTCACCGTCCTGCCCGGCCCCCTCCCGGCGGAGGAACTCGCGGCGCGGCTCGCCACGGCGGACGCCGCCGTGATCATCAAGGTGGGCAGTCATTTCGAGAAAATCCGGGGCGTCCTCGCGGCCTCGGACCTGCTTTCGCGGTCCCGCTACATCGAGCGCGCCACGCTCGAGACCGAGTGCGTCCTCCCTATCGAGGAGGTGGACCCGGGGCAGGTTCCCTATTTTTCGATGATCCTGGTGCACAAGCGCGGTGACGCATGGAAAACTTGAGATGACCCTGGTGTACAAATGTGGTGTTGCATGGAAAATCTGAGCGGTCCGGCCATCTTCATCCTCGCGGAAAGCGCCCGCGAAACGGCGGAAAAACTGCGCGCCGCGATTCCGGGGGCCGAAATCCACGGCCTCTCGCGGCGGGTGTCCGACGCCGACGTTTTTTTCGAGAACGCCGCCGCTCACCTGAACCGCCTTCACCGGAGCGGCCGGGAGATCGTCGGCGTCTGCGCCGCCGGAATTTTAATCCGCGCCCTCGCGCCCGCGCTTTCGGAAAAAACATCGGAGCCCGGCGTCGTGGCCGTGTCCGAGGACGGCGGGTTCGCCGTCCCCCTTCTGGGCGGCCACCGGGGCGCGAACCGGCGGGCGCGGGAGATCGCCGGAATCTTGGGCGGCGCGGCGGCGGTCACCACCGCCGGGGACGTTCACTTCGGAGTAGCTCTCGACGAGCCGCCCGAGGGCTACGTCCTCGGCGAGCCCGAAAAGGCGAAGGCGTTCACGGCCCGGCTGTTAAGCGGAGAAAAAGTCAGGATCGCTTCCGGCTCCGCCTGGCTCCGGGAGGCGTCCCTCCCCGTCTCCGCCGCTGGACTGCTTTCCATCCGCGAGGAAATCCTGAAAACGGAAACCGGGCCCGAAACGCTCGTCTACTATCCCCGAAAGGTGGTCATCGGAGTCGGTTGCGAAAGGGGTTGCGTGCCGGATGAAGTCTCCGCGCTCGTCCACCGCTCCCTCGATTCCCTCGGTCTCGATCCGCGCGCGGTAGGGCTGATCGTTTCCATCGCGCTCAAGGCCGGCGAGCCGGCCCTTCATCTTCTGGCCGAAGAGTTCGGCGTGCCGCTCCGTTTTTTCTCCGCCGCCACTCTCGAACGGGAAGCCCCCCGGCTCGCCAATCCCTCCGAGGTTGTTTTCAGGGAAACCGGATGCCACGGGGTCGCCGAGGGCGCTGTTCTCGCCGCGCTCGGCTCTGGAAGGGCTGCGCCCGGGCCTGGAGGAACTTTGCTCGCCCTCGAAAAACAAAAAAGCCGCCGCGCCACCTGCGCCATCGGGATCCGCGAAGAAGGCCCCTGGCTCGAACCCTTTCCGGGCCAACCGCGCGGGGAGCTTTTTGTCATCGGGCTGGGCCCCGGCGCTTCGGGGTGGCGCACCGCCGAGGCCGAGGACCTGATCGCCAGAGCAACCGATCTGGTGGGATACGAGCTTTATATCGAGCTGGCCGGGCCGCTTACACGAGGAAAGCGCCTCCACTCCTACACCCTCGGAGAGGAGGAAAAGCGGGTCCGGGCCGCGCTGGACCTCGCCGGAGAAGGGCGGCGCGTGGGCCTGCTCTGCTCGGGCGACCCCGGCATCTACGCGATGGCCTCGCTGGTTTACGAGTTAATCGACCGGGAGGACAACCCCGGGTGGCGCAGGCTGCACATTCAGGTCTCCCCCGGCGTCTCCGCCTTCCAGGCCGCCGCCGCGCGGGCGGGCGCCCCGATGGGCCACGACTTCTGCGCGATCTCTTTGTCCGACCTGATGACACCCTGGGAGATCATCGAGCGGCGCATCCTCGCCGCCTCGGAGGGGGATTTCAACATCGCCTTCTACAACCCGGTCTCCGCCCGGCGGACCACCCAACTCGGGCGGGCGAGGGAAATCCTGCTGGCGTACCGCCCGCCGGAGACGCCGGTCATCGTGGCGCGGAATCTGGGCCGGCCCGGCGAAGAGGTTCGGGTCATCGCCCTCTCGGAGTTGAGCGCCGAAGGCGTGGATATGCTCTCGGTGGTGCTCGTCGGCTCATCCGAAACGCGGGTCAGCCCGAACGGAAGCGCCACCCCCCGCGTTTATTCCCCAAGAGGGTACGGGCAAAAAGATGAAGTCGGGAAAGATAAAAGCAGGAGACATGGATTGTGAAGGTTCACTTCATCGGCGCGGGGCCCGGCGCGCCCGACCTGCTCACCCTCAGGGGCGCCCGCCTGATCGAAAAATGCCCAGTCTGTCTCTACGCCGGCTCGCTCGTTCCCCGTGAAGTTGTCGAACGCGCCCCCGAGGGCGCGTCCGTCATCGACACCTCCTCGATGGATTTGGACGAGATCATGGCGAAGATCGCCGACGCACATGAAAAGGGCCTCGATGTCGCCCGTGTGCACTCGGGCGACCCCGCCCTGTACGGCGCTATCGCCGAGCAGATGCGAAGGCTCGACAAGATGGGGATCGAATACGACGTTACGCCCGGCGTGACGGCCTACTCGGCCGCCGCCGCCGAACTCAGGCGCGAACTCACCCTTCCGGGAATCACCCAGACCCTCATCGCCACCCGGACGGCGATGGAGTCCTCCTCCATGCCCGAGGGCGAATCACTCGAAAAACTGGGGGCGTCGGGGGCGACGCTGGCGATTCATCTTTCCGTCCGGAACCTGGCCTACGTCGAGGAAGCGCTCACCCCCCACTACGGGGCCGATTGCCCCGCCGTGGTCGTCTACCGGGCCTCCTGGCCGGATCAGAAGATCATCCGCGGAACCCTATCCACGATCCGTGAAAAGGTCCGGAAAGCCAAAATCACGCGCACGGCCCTGATTTTCGTCGGGAAGGTTTTCTCGGACGCTGATTTCAGGGACAGCGCGCTCTACGACCCCGCCCACCGCCACATTTTCAGAACAGGAAAAAAGCCCTCATAACCACTCCAGCCACCCGACCGCCTCCGGGGCGGTTTCCACCCGCTCGCAATCGGGGAGCGGCGGCCGGTCGATGATGCAGACCCCGACACCCGCCTCCCCGGCGGCGATCAGTTTGCTCCGCCCCCCCTCTCCCCCGCTGTTCTTGGTGACGAGCCAGGTGATTCCGTAATCGCGCAATATTTTTTTCTCATCCGCCACCGTGAACGGGCCCCGCGCGGCGATGAGTTCACAGTTTTCAAGCGGTGGGCCATCCTGGATCGGATCGACCGTGCGGACGAGAAAAAACGAGGCGGAGCCCGCGAACGCGCCCAACTCCTTTCGCCCGGAGGTGATGAACACCCTTTCCTCCCGCCCCCGAAAAAACCGGGCGGCGGCATCGGCGTCCGGGACACATCGCCAGCCCGCCTTCACCGGCCAGGGAGGCCGCTCCAGCCGGAGAAGCGGAAGCCCCGCTGTTTCGCACGCCTCGGCGGCGTTCCGCGTGATTAGCCCGGCGAAGGGGTGAGTTGCATCGATCACCGCCGAGATTCCGCGCTCCTTCAGGAATTCGGCCAATCCATCTACTCCCCCGAAGCCGCCGAAAACCACCTCGCCGGCGGGGATTCTCGGGCTCCTCGTCCGCCCCGCCATGCTCGTGACCGGCCCCCAGCCGGGCAGGGTTTCAATAATTGCGGCCAGATCGAAAGCCTCTCCCGTCCCGCCGAGGATCAATACCACTCTCGCCGATTCACTCACGAGGCAGCTCCTTCGGGACCGGACCTGCCCACAAGTCCCCCCTCGCGGTCGAAGACCAAAACCTCTACCGAGATGGGCTCCCCTTCGAGAACTTTCAGCGCCGACTCCCTGCCGAGCTCGGCGACGCGGCCCGGCAGTGGAATATTTTCCGCCAGCGCGAGCGCGAGGACCTCATTCGCAGTGTTGGCCCCCGCCACCTTTTCACGAAGCTCCCGCGAGGCTCCCGCGCCGGCGGCCTCCCTCGCCAGCCAGTCGAAATCCACCCGGGAGCGCCCCGAGTGCAAATCAAGATGCCCCTGCGCCAGCTTCGTCAGCTTTCCGAACCCGCCGCCGATGGTGAGTTTGGGGATCGGATTGCGCCTCAGATATTTCAGCATCCCCCCGGCGAAATCCCCCATGTCGATCATCGCTCCGTCGCCGAGGCCGTACATCGCCTGGACCGCCCGCTCCGAGGTCGAGCCGGTGCACCCGGCGACATGCTCGAGCCCGGTGGCGCGGGCCACGTCGATACCGCTGTGGATCGAGTGAATCCACGCCGAGCAGGAATAGGGGATGACCACGCCGGTCGTCCCCAGGATGGAGATGCCTCCGGCGATGCCCAAGCGGGGATTCCATGTTTTCAGGGCCATCTCCTCCCCGCCGGGCACGGATATTTCGATCTCGATGTTTCCCGGATCTTCGTGGAGCCGCGCCAGCGCCTCGATCTCGGCGGTCATCATCCGGCGGGGAACCGGATTGATGGCGGGCTCGCCCACCGCAACGGGAAGGCCGGGCTTGGTCACCGTGCCAACGCCCTCGCCCGCCCTGAAGAGAACGCCCGAGCCCCCGTGGCGCCCGAGGGTGGCGACAACCATCGCCCCGTGCGTCACATCCGGATCGTCTCCGGCGTCCTTGACGATGCCCGCGCGGGCGCCGCCGCCGTCAATCAGCGCCTCTACCGCAAGTACGAAGCTCGGCGTCTCCCCGCGCGGCAGGGTGATCGTCACCGGATCGGGAAACGCACCGGTCAGGATCGCCGTATAGGCCGCCTTCACCGCCGCCGCCGCGCAAGCGCCCGTTGTCCACCCGCGCCTCAGCGGCCCTGCCTTTTTACGCGCCATATCGTTTCATCCTGATGTCTTGGCCGGAAAAATAGTCTATAATTTTTTGTCTTGGCCGTCTGCTTGCTCTTTAAGGATTCCTATTTTATCACCTCAATCATGGAAAACTCTTCTTTCGATACCAACGCCATGCCCAAGTTCCTGGGTGGCCATGTCTGGCTCGCGGGCGCGGGCCCCGGCGACCCCGGACTGATCACCCTGCTCTGCGCCCATGCGCTTCAACGAGCCGACGTGGTGGTCTACGACGCGCTGGTAGGCCCCGGAATTATGGAGATGGCCCGCCCCGAAGCCGAGTTGAAGTACGCGGGAAAGCGCGGCGGAAAACCCTCCCCCAAGCAGCCTGACATCACCCTCAGCCTGATCGAATACGCGCGTGAGGGAAAACGCGTCCTTCGCCTAAAGGGGGGCGACCCCTTCGTCTTCGGCCGGGGAGGAGAGGAAGCCATGCGCCTCGCCGAGGCCGGGATTCCGTTCCGGATCGTCCCCGGCGTCACGGCGGGGGTCGGCGGGCTCGCCTATGCGGGAATTCCCCTCACCCACCGCGATCACAATCCCGCCGTCACCTTTCTCACCGGACACGGCGCGAGCGGGAAGGTCCCGGAAAACATCAACTGGCGGGCAATCGCCGAGGGCTCCCCCGTCATTGTCATGTACATGGCCCTGAAACACTTGCCGAACATCACCGAAAAACTCCTCGCCGCCGGAAGGGACCCCGATGAGCCGGTCGCCCTTATCAGCCGGGCGACCTTACCGGAGCAAACCGTCCTCGAGACCCGCCTCTCCCGGTGCGTCGCCGACGCGGCGGCGGCCGGAATCGAACCGCCGGCGGTGGTGGTGATCGGAAGCGTCGTTTCGTTCCGCGAGCATCTCGACTGGCTCAAACCACGCACAGAAGGCGGCTGTTGATGGGCCGCCCTGTCCACAATGACGGATAACCCTTCTCCTGCTTTTGGTGGAAGCCTCATCGTCGCCGGGGTCGCGTCGAACACCGGAAAAACCACGATCACGCTGGCCGCCCTCCGGGCGATGGTCCGGCAGGGCCTCCGCGTTTCCTCCGGGAAGGCAGGACCCGACTACATCGACCCGGCCTACCACCGGGCGGCCTCGGGCACGCCCTGCATGAACCTCGACAGCTTCGCGATGTCGGCGGACACCCTGGGCCGTATCGCGGGGATTCTCACGAACGGATTCGACTTCACGCTCATCGAAGGGGTCATGGGTCTTTTCGACGGCTCCGCCGGGGGGACGGGCTCGACCGCCGATGTCGCCGGGCGGCTCGGCCTGCCCGTCCTGCTGGTCCTCGATGTCTCCGGGCAATCCACTTCGGCGGGAGCCATCGCCCACGGCTTCAAGACGTTCGACGAGAAGGCGCGCATCGTGGGGGCCGTCCTGAACCGGGTGGCCAGCCCGAGGCACGGCGAACTGTGCCGGGCGGCGGTGGAGGACGCGGGAATCCCGGTCGTTTCCATACTCCCCGAGAATTTATCGATTGTCCGGGAGCGCCGCCATCTGGGCCTTCGTCAGGCGGATGAAGACCCGGACCTTGAGCGCTTCATGGAATCGGCCGCGGACTGGTTCGAGGAAGGCACGGACTGGCCAGCCTTCACCGGCCTTTTCGAGACGCTAAGCGTCGAGACGCCCGGCGTCTCGAATAAGCAATCGGCGGGGGGATGGGGCCTGATTCCCCCCAGCGGCCATATCGCCGTGGCCAGTGACCTTGCCTTTAGTTTTATTTACCCGCACCTTCTCGCCGCCTGGAAAGAGGGCGGCGCACGGGTGTCCTTTTTCTCGCCCCTCGCCGGGGAAGCCCCAACGCCCTCGGCGGACTTCATCTACCTTCCCGGCGGCTACCCCGAGCTTCACGCCGAGGCTCTCGGGCGGCAGAGGGATTTTTTCGGGGGCCTGCGCCGCGCCGCCGGGAGCGGGATACCGATTTATGGGGAATGCGGCGGATACATGACCCTCGGGCAGACCCTCACCGACGCCTCCGGCCAAACCCACCAGATGGCCGGGCTGCTGCCGGTTGATTTCGCCATTGACCGGCCCAAGCGCCGCCTTGGCTACCGGCGGGCGGTCCTCCAGGGCCCGGCCCTCGGCGAGCCGGCGGACGCGCCGTTTTACGCCCACGAGTTTCACTATGCCTCCGCCGTCCATGCGGAGCCATATTCCGAAAACCTTAAACCGCTGTTTGAGATTGAAGACGCCACGGGTGAAAAACTGGGCCCGGCGGGCCACCTTAAGGGCTCGGTGGCGGGCTCATTCGTTCATATCATCGACAGGGCGGCGGACTGATTTCCAAGAGGGACTGACCGCGAGGAGGTGATCCGCCGGGGCTCTCCGCCCGCGCGGCCCTTCCGTCTCTTTTGGCCTCCGACCCGAAACCGCCAGAACCCGGCCAAGCCCAACTCCTCCCGGAGGGCCTCGAGACGGGTCCATACTTTCGGATTCCCGGACCCGCCCGGCCGAAACAGGAAACCCGCGACGCTCCCGCTGTGGGCGACCTGAAGACCCACCGCCCCGATCAGAGGGGCCATGTCCACGAGCAGATCAAATCCCCTCAACCGAACATGGCGCTGATTGAGCCTCGCGCTCGCGGTCGATACCTCCCCGATAATCTGGATGTCCCACGTCCTTAACCCCCGGCGCAGGCGGCCCAGCAAGGATTCGATCTCGTCCAGTTCGGAGGAGGTATAAGAAGGGCGTTTCAGATTCAGCGTATCGACGCCGCCGCCCAAGGGGTCGGCGTCGAACCCGACAATCTCGAAACCAGTAGCCAGATGCGGAAGATACTCAATGACCCGGCCCTCGCGCTGGGCGAAATGCACGAGGCGCTCTTCGAAAAAAACAGGATCCGAGGCAAACTCCGCCTCGACGGCAATCGCCGCCGTTTCGTCTGGGGTAAACTTCGCGCCAAAAGCGTCCGCCACCGCACGGACCACGGCGGCGACATCGCTCGTCGATGAGCCGAGTCCCAGCCTCTCGGGTGTCCGGCTCCGGATGACCAGCCGCCCGCCGAATCGCCCGTCAAGGCTGGCATCAAGGCATGTGCCAAGGCAGGTGCCTTTGTTTCCCGCGCCCAGCCACCCGAGGGCGATTTCCGCCGCCCGCCGCGCCTTCCATTTCCCCGCGGGTTCGACGCTCACTTCGCCTGAGGTATTTGGAAAAAAGAAAGCCTCGGACCAGAAAATTTTACAGGGAAGCGAGACCAGCCCCTGCCGCGTTCCGCCGCCGGCGTCCCGAAACGCTCCCTGGAGGATTTCGCCGTGATGCGCCGGGGCGAACCCATATCCAAATTTCATCCCTCAATCCTCAAGATCAAATCAGTGGCAACAATCTACAAATCGAAAAAAAATGAATCAGTGGCAACAAACTAATAATCAGCAACGATTGATAAGTACGGTTGGGGGCATTATCGCCAGCGACCGCAATATCGACCGCTAAACCGGAAACGGCTCGAGAAGAACCTTTAGCCCCTCGCCGCGCTCCATGATGCGGAAACCGGCCTCCCATTCCGCCAGCGGCAGGACATCCGAGACCATCGCCTCGGTGTCCACCTTCTTCTCCTCGAGGAGCCGGAGCGCCTCGCGCCAGGCGGAATACTTCTGGCCGAAGGTGCCGGCGAGGCGCACCTCCTTCCACGCCAGCCGCGTCAGGTCCACCGCCACCGGCTCACCGGGCAGGCCGACCTGGAGAATCTGCCCCCCCTTCCGGACCGCCTCAAGACAGGCCCGGGCCGAAGCCCCTGCGCCCACGGCCTCGACCGCCATGTCCACCCCCGCGCCGCAGGTGGCCTCGGCTACAACTTCCTCAAGATCGCCGTCATCGACATTCACCGTCTCATACGCGCCCAGCCGTTTCGCCAGCGCGAGCCGGGCCTCGTCCCGCGAGGTGCCGGCGACGATGACCCGCGCGCCCGAGGCCATCGCCACCTGGGCGCAGCCGAGGCCGATGGTCCCCGGTCCCACGACCAGCACGGTATCCCTCTCGGCGAGTGTACATTGCTCGGTCACCCCGTGAACGCAAACGGCCAACGGCTCCATCAGGGCCGCCGCCTTGAAGCTGACCGAATCCGGCAGCTTATGAAGGGAGGCGGCGCGGGTGACCACATAATTCGTGAACGCGCCGTGAGAAACGACCCCGGCGATATCGCGCTCCTCGCAGCGGTTGTAATTACCCCCCGCGCAATGAAGGCACTGGCCGCAGGCGCTTTTCGTGGGCTCGACCGCCACCCGATCCCCCGCCGAAACCCCCTCGACGCCCTCGCCGATTTCGTCCACCTCGCCCACGAACTCGTGACCCAGGACCACGGGCGGGAAATAATAAAAATACTCGCCCGAGGCGATGTGGACATCCGTGCCGCAGATTCCCGCCCACTTGACCCGGACGCGGACCTGCCCCGGACCCGGCGAGGGCTCCCCGATATCCTGAATCGACATGCGGCCCGGCGCCTTGGCGGTTTTCATCAAGGCTTTCATCGGGAGAGACTCCTCCGAGACCACGTACGGTAATGTCCGAATCCTCATGATACAAAGACCATGATACAAAGACGCGCCGGATGAGACTAGCGGAGGCCCGGAGCGCCGTCCCGGTGGCCGGCGGCCCGGCGCTTTTTAGGGAGCGATAATCATGGACGAGCCGGAGGCCGGAGGCCACTGGGCCTGAGGCTGGCCAGCCTGAGACCCCAGGGTCTGAAGCTGATGCGCTGCTCAACGAAGCCCTGGCGCACCATCAGGCGGGCCGGGTCCGCGAGGCGGAGGATATCTACCGCCGGATACTCACCGCCCACCCCGAGCATCCCAAGGCCAATCATTTCTATGGCGTGGCCGCCCTCCAGGGCGGAGATCCCGCCGCCGCCGCCGAATACATCGCCAAGGCCATTCGCCTCGACCCCCGTGACACCTCCTTCCGCAACAACCTTGGCACCGCTCTCACCGAACTCGGAAGGCTCGATGAGGCGGTCGTTTCTTTCGAGGAAGCCCTCTCGCTCGACCCATCCTCCGCGATGGCCCACCACCTACTCGGGGAGGCGCGTCTCAAACAGGAAAACTACGCCGAGGCCGCCGCCCTCGCCTCAAAAGCCATCTCGCTGAACCCCGAATACGCCGAGGCGTACAACAACCTTGGCATCGCGCTTCAGGCGCAGAGTCATATCACACCGGCCCGGTCGGCCTTCGAGCAAGCCATCGCCATTCAGCCGAATTACGCGGCCGCTCACAGCAACCTTGGCAATCTTTTTCAGGAGCAGGAAAATCTGGGCGAGGCCGAGGCCGCATTCCGGAAGGCGATCTCCATCCACCAGAACTCGCCGAGCACCCACAACAACCTGGGGAACACGCTCTACAAACAGGGGCGGCTCGCCGAGGCCATTGCCTCCTACGAGCGGGCGCTCGCCCTCGACCCTGATTACAAAAACACCGCCTACAATCTTTCCATCTCGCTGCTGCTCACAGGCGACCTGACCGCCGGGTGGCGCCGCTACGAATCCAGGTGGGAATCGCCCTTTTATCGCGGCGAGAGGAAAATCTTCGCCCAGCCGCGCTGGGACGGTGATTCACTCGATGGAAAAACCCTCCTTCTTCACTGCGAGCAGGGAGTAGGCGACACCCTTCAAATGGTCCGCTTTGCACAGCCGATAGCCGATCTGGGCGGCAAGCTGATTCTGGAGTGCCAGGCCGGGTTGAAAACCCGGCTCGAAGGGATCCCCTGGTTCGATTCGGTGATCGCCGAGGAGGAGGCGCGGCCCGCCTTCGACCTTGAAGCGCCGCTCATGAGCCTTCCTCATATTCTGGGAACGGTGCTTGAAACCATCCCCGGAGAGGCGCCCTACCTCCAGCCCCCCGAAAACCCGGAAATGGCTGCCACCGTAACCGCTCCGCCTGGAGTATTGAAAGCCGGGCTCGTCTGGGCGGGCAACCCCGAGCACGAAAACGACCGGAACCGCTCCATCGCGCTCGAAAGTTTCGGGCCGATACTGGAGATGAACAACGTCCGGTTCTTCAGCCTGCAGGTGGGCGCTCCGGCACTGCGAATCGGCGAGCTGGGCCTTGGGGACAGCATAAC
>JAPYQX010000012.1 GCA_029937135.1 Nitrospinota bacterium | reverse complement strand
GGGCACACCTTCGATGAGGTGGCCGCTTTCAAGGTGGAGTCGGCTGATGTGTTGCTTGCCTATCAGGACGCCGTCCTTGAGCGGAGTAAAGAGTATTTGGCCGGGTTGAAACCGGCCGACATGGACCGCGAACTCGACGAGCCGCAGTACGACCCCCTTCCCACGTTGGGAGTGCGGCTGGTGAGCATCGTC
This sequence comes from Nitrospinota bacterium, assembly GCA_029937135.1. Taxonomy (GTDB): domain Bacteria; phylum UBA8248; class UBA8248; order UBA8248; family UBA8248; genus UBA8248. Next base: position 21,112 of record JAPYQX010000012.1, on the reverse strand, counting down.
TCGGATAATACCCAGCACGCCGGGCAGGTGGCCTATTTGCGCGGCTACTTTGAAGAAAAACGCTGGGGCCGGGCCTAGGCCTCATCGCCGCGCTTATGCCGCGGGAGATGAGAGGCGGTTAGGTTGCGGCTGTAATAAGCGAGTGAATAACAGAAAAATTGTTTGTGGTGTTTCCGTTTTTAAGAGGCCCCAGTCCGCTATGGATCGGGGCCTCTATTTATGCAGGTCCGTAAGGAATATCAGAGTTTATAACTAAAAAAAAATATTCATTATTTCAGATCCCAGTGAATTTCCCGGCGGGATATTTGTTATCAGATGTAGCAGAATATTATTTTTAGGAAAAAGCCGATGAAAAATCAAAAACGCGAATGGATAAAGGCAACTCCACATCCTGACGTGATGGATGTCTCTTCTTTGCCGAATCTTTATCATTCCTTGAAATTATCTTTATGCGTCGGGCGTATCATGGATGCATGGGTAGGGGGAGCTATCTATTGAGCCGCTGGCCTATGTAAAAGCCAAAAGGAGACTCTCTTGAAAGTCATGCCAAAACTGAGGCGTGATAAGAGCAAGACTCAACAGATTGTCTTTCAGCCTCTGCTGTCTACTCCAACGGAACGCCTCATAAACAAACTTCAGTCGAGTTGCCCTTTTTTCATTGATATGGCTCGAAGCGAGATCATTGAAATTCTCTCTTTATGCCAACGCAAAACCTATCTACCCGGAGACCAGGTGTTTTCGGAGGGGGATATCGGTGATTCATTTTATCTTGTTATTCAGGGGGAAATTCGGATACTGATCGACCCTAGGGAAATTCGGATTTCATCGGGACAAATCTTCGGAGAGATGGCTATCCTTGGCTTGAACACCCGGACGGCGACGGCCATGGCCAAGGAGGAAACTGTGGTCCTCGCGATAACGAAGGAAGTTCTGGGCTCCCACCTATCGAGCGTGCGCTGTAAGGTCAGTATCAACATGGCTCGCCAGCTTTCGGAAAATCTCCTGCGCGCCGACAAAACCATTCAGGACCTCAACAACCGGCTTCGCGAGGCGGAGGACAAGGTGCGGGAACTCGATCCGGAGTCCACGGATGGCGCCGACGCGTTAAAGCTGGAAAATTATTATCGTCCGATCCCTGAAGCTGATGAAGGATAACCCTCCGGCTACGGAGCCCCCCCCCGCTTATTCCGCTTGAGCCAACCTGGTCTTGAGCAGTTCAAAATTCGAGACATCCATTTTGAGTTCCCCGCTGTTAATCTGACTGGCGATCTCGGTCACGACATCGTTGAATGGCGTCGGCACACCCAACTCTTTTCCCTTGCTCGACACGAGACCGTTGATGAGCCCAATCTCGCTTTTACGGCCCTTGATGTGGTCGTGAATGGGAGCGGTGGTGGATTTTTTCCCGACGTGCTTCATCAGCGTATTCATGGCTGTCACCAATATTTCTTCGGGCGGGCCGGAGAATTCTTTTTCGCTCAAACCAAAAATTGGCTCCATCCGGTAGTCGAGGGCCGCGCCCACCGCCATTGATTCCTTGCCGAGCGCCACCGAGATATCAAACATCCCGGGCAATTTCAGTGCCTCCCAGTTCGGCAGGCCGAATGAGCCGAAGGGCCCCATCGTCATCGAGTTGGCGATGAGCTTTGTCCACTTGGAACCGTAGATGTTGTTGGTCATTTCGGTAACGCCCACGTTGCTCAAGAGCGACTGGATCTCCTCCAGGCGCGAGGTGAAAGAACCGTCTAGTTCGCCGACGGAGAACCATGTGCCCGGCCGTGTCGTGTCGCGCTGAACGATGCCGGGCGTGAATATCTCCCCCGAAAGCTCGACAACGCAGCCTATCGTTCGCTCGCGGCCGATGATGCTGGCGATGGCGTCGTCGTTCATGCTGTTTTGCATGCCGACGACCACGCCGCCGCTCTTGAGGTAGGGTTTGATGAGTTCGGCCATCCAGCGGGTGTCGTAGGACTTGACGACGATCAGGGCGATGTCGAATTCCATTTTGACCGAGGCCAGCTCGCACAGGTGATGGGCCCGGACCTTAATCTTCAGGTCCTCGTCCGGAAATTTGATGTGCAGTCCCTTCGTTTTCATCGTTTCGACGTGTTCTGGCCATTGGTCGAAGATCGTCACGTCGAATTTCGCCTGGGTGAGATCGGCGACCACGCTGCTGCCAATGGCGCCCGATCCCAGTATGGCTATTTTTTTGTCCATGTTTTTCGCCTCTGTGGTTTACTCCCAACCCGGCGTATCGAATTAAAAAACCGAAAATACCGTTCGGGATTCATGGCTGTTCAAAATTCGTGAGTGATGCCGTGAAACGATTGTGCCAGTTTCAAGCCGGGTGTCGATGATCTTTCTCTCGCCCGCGGTTTTATGCGTATCCCGTTCCTTCCAGCAGTCTCGCTCTCGACAGGGCCAGCCGCTCGTGGAGCGAGGCGAGATTGTTTTCGTCGAAAAGAAGTTTGAAATCGCGTTTGACGAAGTGACCGCCAACCATAACAGCTTCGACATCGCGAGGGCCGGCAAACATGACGGCGGCGTGGATGAGGTCGGCGACGGGCCGGACGCCGAGGCCGTCGCGCCGAAGGAGAATAATATCTGCCTCCTTGCCCGGCGACAGTGAGCCGATACGTCCGTCGAGGCCCATCGCCCGGGCGTTGTTGATGGTGGCCCACTCGAGCGCCTCGCGCATGGTAACAGGGTCTTCGACGGTTCCCTTCCCGGCGGCGGCGCTACGCACGTTGTCGAATATGCGGGAGGCGCGCAGGGAGTGGCGCATCGCTTCAAACATGTCGGCGGAGTTGTAGACCTCGTGATCGCAACCGATGGAGGGACGCCCGCCCATGTCCCGAACGCGGAGCATCAACGGGGTGGCGGGGTTGCGCTGAAGTTCAGGAACTGGAGTCGCGGTGATGGAAACGCCTGCATCGAGGATGAGGCGTACCTCGTCATCAGGGAGGTCGTAGCCGTGGACAATATTATGGTCGGGTCCGAGGAGGCCAAGGTCATTGAGCCGTTGATAGCCGTCGGGCACCTTTGCCTCGGCGCGGCCCCATATGTGAGCGCTGGTAAGTAGGCCGTGTTCCTTGGCGAGCTTGAAGTCGTGGAGGGTGACCTCCCAGGTGGCCTGCTCGGATCCGAGGATGGCCATGGCGAGGGTGACGCGGGCCGTATCGTCGCCGAGCCGCCCGCTTCGAAGGCGGCGAATTTCACCGGCCGGGTGGGGAATCTCGGAGTAGTGAGTCTGGCCAGGCTTTGGGTCGGGTTTGACGGTGCCGTGCCCGAAGAGGGCGCGGATTCCGGACTCGAACAGCGCGTCGATAGCGGCATCCGTATGCTCGGGGGTGGCGTTGCCGTGACACCAGTCGAAGAGGCCGGTCGTCCCCCGGTCGAGATGGGCGAGGGCTCCGGCCAGGGTGCCGAGATAGATATCATCGGGAGTGTAGCGGGGGCCGGCCCCTGCGTGGATGACGCGGAAGTATTCGGGCCCCATCCAGTCGCCGCCGAGGCCGCGTACGGCGCTCTCCCAGGTGTGGAGATGGGCGTCGATGAGCCCGGGCATGACGATGCGGCCCCGGGCGTCGATGATCTCGGCGCCGTCATCGGGAAGATTCGCGCCCACGGCGCTGATGCGCCCGTTTTCGATGAGCACGTCCGCCCCCGGCAGGTCGCCCAGCGCTGGGTCCATGGTGATAACATCGCCGCCCCGGATGAGCAGGCGGCCGGGAGTATCGTTCATCGCGTATCCTTCCCTTTTTGATATGTTGCAGGTCCCTTGATTGTCCAATAATAAAGGGGATTGCATGAAATATCGATCACCTCGGGGTTATTGTTCTAAAAATCTCCAGCTCGTGAGAATTCGTATCAACCACTTCCGGCAGGCGGAAAATTGGCGCTGTGCGTTTGGTGCCTCTGGTTTTTTTTCCTCCATATTCGAGATAGTGTGAGACTGTCTTTTTCAATGTCCGGAATCATCGTAAATTAAGTGGCGGAGAATTATTGTTGGTCATTTGCGGGCAAGCGTTTATCGGGGGGAGTCATGGAGCTTGAAGGCAAGGTGGCATTGATCACCGGCGCGGCGCAGGGCATCGGCGAGGGAATAGCGCGCCGGATTATTTCCGAGGGTGGCCAGGTGGCAGGGGTGGATATCCAGGGGGAGGGGCTTGCCTCTCTGGAGCGCGAGTTAGGTGGATCGTTTCTGGGCGTTGAGGCGGACCTGAGCCGCGAAGCGGAGATCGAGCGCATTTTCGGCGAAGCTTCATCGAAGTTTGGAGGCATCGACATTCTGGTGAACTGCGCTGTGATGCGCTCGAATGTTCCTCTCGACGATATCGACGAGCCCACTCTGGACCTGGCCCTGGCTGTGGGCGTGAAGGGATGTATTTTATGCTCCCAGCGGGCGGCGCGGGAGATGCGCAAGCGGGGGGGCGGCGCGATTGTGAGTATGTCGAGCTTCTATCTTCGCACCCCGGTGAAAGAACGGGTGATTTACGTTGCGATAAAGGGGGCTGTCGAAGGGGTGACGCGGGCGCTCGCCGTGGAACTCGCGGAGTTCGGCATCCGGGTCAATGCGGTCGCGCCGGGGCCTATCCTCACGGAGCGGCGAAAGGCCCTGGGGCACGGCCAGCCCGGAAATCTCGAGGAGCGCTACCGGCGGATGCCGATGGGTCGATTCGGCGAGGTCTCCGAGGTCATCGATGCCGTCCTCTTCCTGATCACTTCCAAATCATCCTACATGACCGGCCAGACCATCGTATTGGACGGCGGAATGACCATCGTTTGATGAATAAATCCCGGCCTTCTAGTGCCGGGCGGCCAGGTGGAACAATTCCTCGGGCAATTGTCCGCGCGTTTCCTCAACGATGGGCGATACGGCGCCCTCAAAGCGGGAGCGCTCCTCCTCCGTGAGATCGACGAAGGTAATCCCTGCGTTTTCCAACTCCCGGCGTTTTTTGATCTCCTCGGCACGGGCCGCTTCTCTTTGAAATAAAATGGCTTCTCGGATGCTCTCCCGAACCGCGGCCTGTATCTCCTCCGGCCAGGAGTCGAAGCTTTTCTTATGCGTGAAAATCGCCCGGGCCGCGTAAAAGTGCCCGGTCATTGTGATGTGCTTGTGAAATTTATCGATGCCGTAGGCCGAGGTATTCGCCAGGGGGTTTTCCTGGGCGTCGAGTTCTCCCGCCGCCATCATGGCGAGGCCCTGTTCCAGATTCGTGGCGAAGGGAGCGGCACCGAGCAGCTCAAAAGTTTTTTTGTGGATTTCGTTGGGCATCATTCGAATGCGAAGCCCAGCGCAATCCTCGGGCACGCGGATTGGGCGCAGGCAATTTGATATATGCCGAAAGCCGTTGTCCCAGTAGCCCAGAATGCGAAACCCTTTCAGGGATTCGATACGGCGCGTGAGATAATCGCCGAGCTCCCCGTCCAGCGCCCGGTGGGCGTGTTCCAGGCTGTCGAAGAAAAACGGCAGGTCGATGATCCGAAGCTCGGGTACGAGGTCCGAGAGGCCGTAGCCGGTTGAGGAGTAGCACATCGTGAGCTGTCCGCTTTCGACCATATTGATCAGATCCATTCCTTTGTAGCCGAAGTCGAATACGTTCCAGAACATATCCACCCGGACGGAGGCGCCCAGCCGGGCGGTGAGCGCGTCCCGGAAGCGGGCGACGGCACGGCTGTGCGTTGTGTCCGGAGGGGAATATCCCGCGAAGCGAATATGAATGGGAGTACTCACACCGATCTTCCAGTATAAAGAGAAATTAAATTTCACGATGAGTGAAGCTTCGACGATTATCCTTGGTTTATGCCAAAGGGATCAATCGATTCCAGGATTCCCGGTGGTCGGGTATTATCCGGGGGCCATCTTTTTTTATCTTATCTTGAGGAGGACTGCCCATGCCGGAAAAAACAGAGCCGGAGAAAGCCGGATCTCAGAAAACCGATTCGCAGAAAGTAGGCGTAGTCGGTCTCGGTTTGATGGGTTTGGTCCTGGCGGCGAAACTCGTCCGGGCCGGTTACGAAGTCCGGGGATACGATATTGATAATGAGCGAATGTTGCTGCTCGAGAAGAATGGCGGGACGCCGGCCGAGTCGCCCGCAGGGGCGGCGGCGGGCGCTTCTTTTGTTATTCTCTCCTTGTTGAACAGCGATATCGTGCGGGAGGTTTGTTTCGGAGCCGGTGGCTTCACAGCCGGTGGCTTCACAGCCGGGGGCTTGATGGAGAGCGCCGGGGAGCCGCTCCTCGTTATCGATACCACCACCTCGCGGCCCGAGGACTCTATCGAGACCGCCGCCGGGCTTCGTGAGCGCGGCATTTCCTTCCTTGACGTTAGCCTGAGCGGGAGCCGGGACGACATCGTGGCGCTGGCCGGCGGAGATGAATCCGACTTGGAGCGGGCGCGGCCCGTCATCGCCGCCTTCGCCCGGTCCTGCCACCAGATGGGCCCCAGCGGCGCGGGCGCGCGGACCAAGCTGATCGTCAACCTCATCTCGGGCTTGAATCGCCTGGTCATGGCCGAGGGGCTGGTACTCGGCATGAAGTCGGGTATGGACATGGAAGTGCTCCTTGAGGTTCTCAAGGACACCGCGGCCTACAGCAAGGCCATGGCCAATCGGGGAGAGCGGATGGTGCGGGCCGATTACGGCAACCCCAGCTCCCGGATTCGCCAGCACCATAAAGATGTCCGCCTCATACTGGAGCAGGGGCGGCTATTCAACACTCCGATGTTTTTGAGCGGTGTTCACGATCAGATTCTACAGGCCGCCGAGTTGGGCGGACTCGAGGACGCGGACAACGCGGCCGCAATCGAGGTGCTTCGCCGTCTGGCGGGGATTCCCTCTTCATAGGATAAGAGCCGGCTAGAGCACGTTTTTAAAAAAGAGGAATTCGAAAATGCAAAATCGGATGCTTGGTGATAGCGGGCTGGAGGTGACGGCCGTCGGGTTCGGAGCGATGACGATAGGCGGCCGTTTCGGGCCTGTCGATGACAATGAAAGTCTGCGCGCGCTGCATGCCGCCATCGACGGCGGCATCAATTTCATCGACACATCGAACGCCTACGGCGAGGGACGGAGCGAAACGATTATTGGTAAATTCCTGGCCGAGCGATCAGACGGCGGCGACATTATTATCTGCACCAAGGGAGGCAACAACTTCGAGAAGCTTCCGGGTGGCGGCTGGGGGCGCGATTTCACTTCTGATTTCATCGAAAAGTGCCTGGAGGAGAGCCTGCGCCGTTTGGGGCGGGAGGCGATAGATTTCTACCTGCTACATAACCCAAAACTCGACGATATGAAGGCGGAGGACTGCTACGCTTTTCTCGAAAAATGCAAAGACGACGGCAAGCTGAGGGCCTGGGGCGTTTCGGTGAACAGGCCGGAGGAGTGTGACTACGCTGTCGAGTCGAAAAAACCCACGCTCCTTCAGATGGAATACAATGTTCTTGAGCAGGAGGCCGCGGAGTCATTCGCGAGAGCCAAGGAAAAAGGGGTCGGCGTCATCTGCCGGGTTCCCCTCAAGCGGGGGTTCCTTTCCGGCCGGTTCGACGAGACCGCCGAGTTTGGCGAAGGTGATATGCGCCGGCGAATCTTGACGGCGGAGAGAATCCGGGAATTTCAGGAAAAGCTGAATCGCCTTCGGGACGTGGCGGGGCAGCTGAACCTCACGCCCGCCGAGGTGGCCATTCGCTTCTGCGTATCGAATCCCAATATCAGCACCATCATCCCCGGAATCCGGACCGAGGAGCAGGCGAGGCAAAACTCCGCCAGCGGTGAGCCGCTGCCGGTCGAGGCGGTGAATAGGCTTCTCGAATAGATCTCCGACGCCTAGGATTTCTTTTCCCGGTCGAGGTAAGCCTTGTAGACGGATATTCCGTCGAGTTCTCCGTAGCCCGCGCTGATTCCTTCCTTGTAGAGCGGGATGCAGGCCTTGCCGACCGGTGAGACGGCCCCCACCCGGCCCGCGAGTTTCACGCCGAGTTGAATATCCTTCATCTGCACAACAAGAGTGCTCATGGGGTTGCTGAATTTTTCGTGGACCATGGCGGGGGCCTGGGTTCGAAACTGCGTCCAGCCGCCCACCCGGCTTCGCATGAGTGCGTCGAGCAGGAAATCTTTCTTGAAGCCGCAGCGCAAACCAACCCTTAATACTTCGGAAATAACGCAGCGCCCCATGGTGGTGAGGTAGTTCACCGTGGCTTTTAATTCGGCCCCTGAGCCCGAGGACCCGCAGTAAATCTGGTCCGAGAGCATCTCCCCGAGAAGAGGCGCTATTTTGTCATAGGCTTTTTTATCTCCCCCGATTAGAAACAATCCCTCCCGCTCGGCCACATATCCGCTGTTTCCGCTGACACACCCATCAAGGTAGGGGACTTTTTTCTTTTTGCACAACAGTGCGTGTTTTCTCGTGTCCTCCGAATCAGCCGTGGTGGTGTCGATGACCACTTCCGGGGCGCGGCCGGGGGCGAAGGCCAGGTAGCCCTCTTTCCCCCGTGCGGTTTGCAGCGAAATTTTGGAGTTGGGCACCGAAATGAAGACGATGTCCGCTTCTTCGGCAACGGACCTTGGGGAGGAGAGAGGGGTCCCGCCGATTTTCTTGAACTTTCGCCGGGCCGAGGGCGAGGGGTCGGTTCCGGAAACCGCATAGCCGTCCTCGATGAGATTTTTGGAAAAAGCCTGGCCCATGAGGCCCAGGCCGATAAAACCGATCACTTTTCCTTTTAATGCTTGATTCGCCATGTTTCCTCCCTGTTGAGACAAGCCGTGACGCGGCTGGATGAAATACCGAAAAAGGGCAAGTGAGGAATTCCGTTTCTCATGCAATGGGATGGACCGGGGGGTGAACTTAATCGTGAAGCGTTTTGGGGAGAGCCGAAGTTTATAGAGTTTTCCCGTTGCTCAGAAGTTCGATGCTGTATTTGTGCCGATTCCCTTGATAGTAAATTTGGGAAAACTCAACCGGCTCACCGCCCACGTCATAAACGAATGTTTCAACGTACAGGACCGGGTCCAGAATTCCAATTTTCAAATGTTCCGCGACTTCATTATCAGCCGTCCTGGCTTCGAAAGTCTGGTTGATTTTGCCGATACGAATACGGAGCCGTTTTTTGATGATATCGAACATGCTTCGGTTGAGGATATCTTTTCGCGTTACTTTTTGACCCAGGTTCGAGGGCAGAAAATTCATGGTGTAGCAGTAGGGGGAATTTTCGTTCATCCTGAGCCGGCGGAACCGGGTGAGCCGGGAATTTTCGGGAAGATCGAAAAATTCCTCCACATCGGGAGTGGCGGCCACTTCATCAATCGAGAGCAAACGCCGCTTCTCCCTGGCCGGGAAGTCCCGTTCGATGATTCCGGTCAGTTTGATTTTTGGGGGAATTTTATGGGTTTTGGTGATAAAGGTTCCGTGTCCGCGCGCGCGCTCGAGCAATCCGTCCGCTTCGAGGATGGAAAGCGCCTGGCGCAGCGTCACCCGGCTAACACCGAAGGATTTCGCCAGGTCCAACTCCCTGGGGAGTTTTTCCCCGGGCGCCAACTCGCCCAGCTCGATTTTCCGGCGCAGGAGATTCATGATCTGATAGTAGTAGGGGATTGATTTGTCCTTGAGTGTTCTCATTGCCGAAATTTCGTTCATTTTGTCCCTTGAAATTCGTTGACGCTGTCTGAGTGCTGACCGGTCTTGATACAGGGTTCTTGCAGTCTAAGGCGGCCAATAAATTCGTTTCGATGAATTTCGGGCGGGTTCCCGCCATTTAAAAATTCTCGTTGTCCGCGATGCGCGCTTGAACCGAATGCTCCGGCTTCCGCACAAAATCCGCAAGTGCTTAAAAAAATACATTTACCGCCAATTTATTTTAGCCCCAGAGACATCAAAATATAATTGGATGGAATTAGTCATATAGGATTCAATTGCTCCTTGCCTGGCGGTTCCATGCGTGGTATTGAAACTAATACCTGAAAAAAACTGAGTATATCATTTGACGGCGATTTTTGGCATAAAAGTCATATATTTCTTAAAAAAGATAGTGCTTTTCCGCACAAGGAAAGCGAGAGTCAGCAAACCGGCGTAGCGAGGGGAGCAGGGCATGGGTCTCGATGGCCGCGTAGCACTTGTCACAGGCGCGAACCGGAGCATCGGAAAGTCAGTGTCCCTTGAGTTGGCGCGCCGCGGGGCCTCCGTGGCCGTCCACTTTCATTCGAAATCCGATGAAGCCAGCGCCGTTGTCGAGGAAATTCGCTCCGCCGGGGGGGCAGCCTCCGCTTTCGGTGCCGATGTATCCAATCGCGGCGAGGTCGAGGAGATGTTAGCCCGTTGCCGGGAAGACCTGGGCCCCGTGGACATCCTCGTGAACAACGCCCGCCAGCTCGTAAAAGGCAGAAGTTTTCTCGAGCTGAACTGGGAGGATGACTATGCGCCCCATATCGAGGTCATGCTCAAGGGTACGTTCAACTGCTGTCAGGCCGCGATTCCCGCGATGATCGAGCGGGGCTCGGGCCGGATTATCAATATCCTGAGCACGGTTCTCGGCGAGAAAAGAGCCCGCACGAACTCCTACGGGTCGATTAAATCGGCTCTTCTTTATTTTTCCCAAACCCTGGCCGCCGAGATTGGGCCCCACGGCATCACCGTCAATATGGTTTCGCCCGGTTTAACCACAACCGAGCGGCCCATCCTCCACTCGGGCGGCTATCAAAAAGATTATATCGATCAAACCCCGGTGGGGCGCATGGGTGTTCCGCAGGATGTGGCCGAGGCCGTGGTGTTTTTCTGTGGCGAGGAGACTTCCTTCATCACCGGTGTCAATATGGCGGTCTCGGGCGGAAAGGTCATGTTTTAGCGATTTGATCGCGCGCGCGGCGGTTGGCGGGCGTTTTTTCTTACGGAATATTTATAGCCAAGAAAGGGAGCGAGTCAGTGAGTTTTTCGACAAAAGAGCGGGACCGGCGCCAAGCGAGGCTTCGCGCCGACATGGAGAGCGAGAATCTTGACATCCTGGTTGTTTACGGGAACAGCGGGCGCCAGGGGGCCCGGACCGGAAATCTCGCCTATGTGAGCAATTTTCGCTCTTTTTCGGGACAACAGTTGTTGGTTTTTCCCCGCGAGGGGGAGCCCGTCCTTTTCGTGGGCGTGGAGAATCAGCGGATCGAGGCGAAGCGAAGCGGATGGATCGAGGATGTCCGTTGCGAGGCCATGACGCCGGTGCCCGCTCAGGCCTGCGACTACCTCAAGGAAATATCCGATTCTGGAAAAAGAATCGGGATATCCACTCTCGCCATAATCCCCGTCACCTGGCACCGCCAGCTTCTGGACGAAGCTCCCGCCAAGGAATGGATCGAGGCCGGCGAGATGGTCTGGAAGCCCCGCCTGGTTCAGAGCGCCGAGGAAATCGGGATGTCGCGCCGCGCCGCGCTGCTGGGCGACAAGATATGGAAGCGCATTTGTGAGTTTGCCTGTGAAGGGGTCACCGAGCTCGATATTCGGTCGGAGATGGACAAGGTGATTATCCCCGAGGGCGGCATCGAGAATTTCAACATGATGGGGTTGGCGAGCATGGCTGACGGCGGCGAGGCCCCCTGGGGATATGTGATCCCCCAGACTAAAAGGGCCATGAAAAAAGGCGATGCCCTGCTCCTTGAGATTTCTCCCCGCGTGGAGGGCTACTGGAACCAGCTGGTACGCGTCCTCACCCTGGGACCCGCGGAAAAATGGCTGGTCGAGGCCTATGACGTTGTTCGCCGGGCCCGAGATGCCTCGCTTGAGAGTCTCAAGGCGGGCGAGCCGATGGTGGGGCTCGTCGAACCCATGAACAAGGTTTTCAAGTCGGAAGGGTTCGAGGTCTGGCCGTACGGGCTGGTCCATATCACGGGCCTCGATCTGACCGACTACATGATCACACCGGAATCGACGGGTGAGCTGGAACCCGGAATGGTCGTCACCGTTCACCCCATGTACAACCTGGGCCCCGATCGGCAAATTTTTTGGGGCGAAACGTATGTAATTACCAATAGCGGTTTTGAGCCTTTGAATCTTTGCTCTGATGAACTGGCTTGTCTCTGATGGACGGTAAGTCCACACATGGAGGAGGGGAAACAATGAAGAGAAGATGGGTTTACGCTCTGGTTTTAATCATGGCTTTCCTTTGGACCGGATCGACGGCGCTCGCCGCCTCCAAGGGGAAGGTTGTCCTGGGCATGGCGGGGTCGCTATCCACGTTCGACCCGCATACGTTCAGTTCCCTGCCGATTTCGATGCACCATACGAATGTTTTCGAGACGCTGCTGACACGGAAGCCGGACGGGAGCCTGACCACCCTACTGGCGAAAAGCTACAAGATGGCGAGCCCCAAGGTCTGGGAGTTCAAGCTTCGCGAGGGGCTTAAATTCAGCAACGGCGATCCGATTACGGCCGAGGCCGTGAAGTTCAGCTTCGAGCGTATTCTCGATCCCAAGATGAAGTCCAAGCAGTATCGCTACTTCAAAAGCATCAAGAGCCTGGAGGTGGTCAACAAGTACACCGTCCGGATTCATACGAAGAAACCGGACCCGATGCTCCCGCCGTTTTTGGCGATCTACGGGTTCATCGTACCGCCCAAGTATTACAAAAAGCACAATAAAAAATTCCTGGCCCGCAATCCGATTGGAAGCGGCCCCTACATCGTAAAAAAATGGCGCAAGGGCGAGGAGTTGATCTACGAGGAAAATCCGAACGCCTCGAGAAAGCCCAAGGTCAAGACCGCGGTTGTTAAGTTCATTCCGGAATCGACGACCCGCGTGGCCGCTCTGATATCGGGAGACGTTGACGTTATCGATAACCTACCGCCGGGCCTCAGCGGCCGCGTCAAGGCCAGCAAGGGCGCCCGGGTCATCGCCAAGCAATCTCCGAGGACCAACTACATCCTCATGGTCATCAAGAAGGGCGCGCCCTGGATGGATGTCAGGGTCCGCAGGGCGATGAATCTCGCCATCGACCGGAATTCCATCACCAAAAACGTGATGATGGGATTCGCCAAACCCGTGGCCGTTCTCGATGGTCCCGCCAGCTTCGGACATAACCCGAACCTGAAGCCTTATCCGTACAACCCCGCGAAGGCAAAAAAACTGCTTGCCGAGGCTGGTTTTTCGAAGGGATTCGAGTTCGACGTTTACATTCCGCGCGGCCGCTTCATGATGGGCAAGGAAGCCCTCGAGGGCATCGCCGGCCAGTGGGCCAGGGTCAGTCTCAAGGCCAATGTCCGGGTGATGGAATGGGGCTCGATGAAGAAGATTATCTTCAGCAAGTACAAGGACAACGTGAAGCCGTTCCTGTACTACCTCGCGCGGATGAACACCGCGTTCAGCACCGAGCATATGTTCGCCGGCGCGATCAGCAGCCGCTCCGCCTACGGCGGTTTCCGGGATAAAGGCATCGACAAGCTGATCAACGAAGCAAGGTCCACCATGGACAATACGGCAAGAGATAAAAAGTATCAGGAAATCGGCCGGATTTTACGCCATGAAAAAGTGCCGATAATTCCGCTGTACCAGACCTTCCGGATTTACGGCGTGAGTAAAAAACTTTCGTGGACGCCGCGCGCCGACGGAAAACTAATTGCCTCCGAGGTTGGTTTGGCGGGAGCAAATTAGGTTTTCCGTAAAGAAAAATCCTCCGGCGGGGGAAGCGTTTTCCTCCGCCGGGGGTGTTTTTGAGCCTATCCCAAATTATCCGACAAATGGATGTGTAGATGGCTGGCTACGTAGTCAAGCGCGTGATCCAGGCGATTTTCCTGCTCAAGTTGGTGATGGTCATCGTTTTTCTGCTTCTCCACATGACGGGCGATCCGGTGTCCGTCATGATGGACACCGATGCGACCCAGGAAGACATCGACTATATGAAGAAACTCATGGGCTTCGATCAGCCCCTATGGGTTCAGTACGGCCGATTTTTCAAAAACGCGGTGAGGGGCGATTTCGGAGAGTCCATCGAACATGGCGAGCCCGCCATGGCCCTTGTCCTCGAGCGCCTTCCGGCCACCTTGGAAATGGCTCTCGGAGCGTTCACCTTCGCGGTTGTCATTGGAATTCCATTCGGCTGCCTGGCGGCGTTCAAGGAGGGCTCGATTTACGACAAGAGTTGCGTCGGAATAACGGTCCTGATTCAGGCGGTTCCGGATTTTTGGCTGGCCATCATGTTTATCATGTTTTTTTCGGTGTTCCTCGGAGTGTTGCCCTCCTTCGGCCGGGGAGGGTGGCAGCATTTCATCATGCCCGCCTTCGCCGCCTCGTCATATCACCTCGCGCGGCTGGCGCGGCTGATGCGCTCCCAGATGCTCGAGGTGATGCGGCAGGACTACATCACAACGGCGCGCGCCAAGGGACTGAATGAAAAAGTCATCCTGATGGTCCATGCCCTCAAGAATTCAGCCATACCGATTGTCACGGTGCTGGGCCTGGACCTGGGGATTCTGCTTGGCGGCACGGTGATCATCGAGGTGGTTTTCGCATGGCCGGGCGTTGGCCGGCTTGTCGTGCAGGCGATCGCGAACCGCGACTTTCCGATTGTCCAGTCCGCCGTTTTTCTGATGGCCTCGGGCTTTGTCATCATCAATTTGACGGTTGATTTAATATACGCTTATCTTGACCCGCGGATATCCTACTCATGACAGCAGAAACCCCGGACGGTGAGTCAAGAAAATACACGGATGAATACGACGAGGAATATCGATACGGGCGGAGGTGGCAGAAGATCTGGGCCTCTCTCCTGAAGGATAAATCCGCTCTTTTCGGCGTGGTGATACTTCTGGTGGTTGTCGTCGTGGCCGTTTTGGCGCCTGTCTTGTCTCCGGTAAGCCCCTACGAGCAGTTGTTGAGCCGAAACCTGAAGCCGCCGATGTGGTCGGACGGCGAGCGGATTTACATCCTTGGGACCGATCATCTCGGAAGGGATTTTCTGAGCAGGCTCATCTACGGAACAAGGGTTTCATTGATCGTCGGATTTTTCGCGGTTTTCATCACCGGCACATTCGGACTGTTTGTCGGGCTGATGGCGGGATATTTTGGTGGAAAAGTTGATTTTTTCCTGATGAGGTTTGTCGATCTGGTTCTGTCGTTTCCTTTTATCTTGCTGGCCCTGGCGACCATCGCCATTGTCGGCCCGAGTCTGACGGTTATCATCCTTGTCATGTCAATGCGCATTTGGGTGATCTATGCCCGTGTTGTGCGGGGCGAGGTCCTCACGCTCCGCGAGCAGGAGTTTGTCCAGGCCGCGAGGAGCATCGGCGGAAGTCATATTCGGATCATATTCCGCCATCTTCTTCCCAATGTCCTGGCCCCGGTCATCATTATCGCCTCGCTCTATCTCGGGCGGATGATCATTATCGAGGCCGGTCTGAGTTTCCTGGGGCTGGGCGTGCCTCCCCCGACGCCCACCTGGGGAGGTTTGCTGAGCGACGGAAAGGTTCACCTCTACACCGCCTGGTGGGTGGTCACGTTTCCCGGCCTCGCGATTACGATTACCGTCCTGGGTGCGAATCTGGTGGGCGATTGGCTGAGAAATGTCCTGGACCCGCGTTTGAGGTCCCTGTAATCCGCATTTATTAAAATGAAACGGGAGAAGGTCTTATGTGTGCAGAGCCATTGAGGGTCGCCGTCGTCGGTCTTGGACGGTGGGGTTTTACAATGGGTTCAGTAGTCCACAAATCGCCGAAGATGCGGATCGTGAATTGTTTTACCCGAACCAAGGAAAAGCGGGACAAATTCTGTGAACAGTTTGGATGCAGGCAAGAAGAGAGCTATGAAGGAATTGTGAATGACCCCGAGATCGACGCGGTGATCATCTCGGCGCCCAACAACAAGCATTCCGAGCTGGGCATTGCGGCGGCAAAAGGGGGGAAGCATGTGCTTGTCGATAAACCGATCGCCGCCACCATCGACCAGGCCCATCAACTCATTCAGGGCTGTGAGGATGCCGGTGTGGTCCTGGCCGTGGGGGCCAGCTCCCGGCATCTGAAGGGTCATCGCCTATTCAAGAAAATCCTGGATGAGGGCAAGCTCGGGACCCTGGCATTGGCCGAGACCAACTACTCGAATGATCGGGGGCTTCACTACACGCCGGACAACTGGCAGTGGTATGCATCGGGTTCGCCGGGCGGCCCTTTGATGCAGGTCGCCATCCATCAATTGGATAACTTTTACTACCTGTTCGGGCCCGTTCGCCGGGTGTCGGCTATCTTCAACAAAGTGAAAACCAAATCAGAGATACCCGATGTCGCTGCCTTGTGGCTCGAGTTCGAGTCGGGCCTGTTGGGAACCCTCGGCACGAGCTTCATCAGTCCGCGGACTCCGAATGGGCGTTATACATATTTTCTCAACACCTATGGCGACGAGGCGAATCTCTACCATGATCGGTGGGACGGGATTTTCACGCTGAAAAAGGATGGAGAAGGCAGAGAGCGTATTCCCTATGAGGAGTACGAGGGCCATGGTTACCTGATGGCTGAGATCGAGGATTTCGCCGACGCTATCCGGGAGGGGCGTCCCCCCGAGGTCAGCGGTAGCGACGGTCTCCACGTTTTGGGGATTGTATATGCCGCGATGGAATCCGCCGAGCGCGGGCAGCCGGTGGAGGTGGCGGAAGTCATCGGGAGATAAAAACGTATTTTATTTTAAATGAACCTGACGATATTCTTTTCCCGGAGGAAAATAACCGACATGGTTGATTTCAGATTGAGCGAAAGACAGCTTGAGTACCAGAAGATCGCGCACGATTTTGCGCGAGACGAGATCAGGCCGATCAGCCTGGAGCTTGATCATCAGGAGGACCCGCTCAAGGCGGCCTACATGCCTCATTTGCTGGAAAAATTAGACAAGGCCGGGCTGCGGACCATGGGCATTCCGAAAGAATACGGCGGCGGCGGGGTTGACGATCTGCTGACCCACTGCATCGTGGGCGAGGAAATTTCCTGGGGGGACCGGGGCGCCTCCGGGTTTATGCTCTCCTCGACGAAGATAGCCCACATCCTGACGAGCAATCTCATCGAAGACAAAGAGATGGCGGATCACTGGCTTCGTGAATATGTGAAGGATCCCACTTTCTTGATCGGAACCGCGACGACCGAACCGCTGACGGGCGCGGAAAACCAGCTTCCCTACAACGGCGTGGACGGCGGCTACCGCACAACGGCCGTCCGCGATGGAGACAATTACATCGTCAACGGGAAAAAGCATTTCATCTCGAACGTCGGCTGGGCGAGGCTGATGTTCACCTTCGTGCGTACCGACCCGGGCAAGGGCGTCGAGCAGGGCGCATCGCTCCTCATGATTCCCATGGATACGCCGGGTGTACGAATGGGCAAGGTCCACAACAAACTCGGCTACCGTTTGAATCAGAACGCGGAAATAATTTTCGAGAACGCGAAGATTCCGGTGAAGTACCGCATTGGCCCGGAGAACTGCGGCGTGTCCTACATTCGGCGGCACTTGCGCGGAGACGCCCTGATCAACGCGGCGGGCCAGATCGGCACCGCCCGCGCGGCGTACGAGGTTTCGTTGGAGTTCGCGCAAAACCGTATCGCCAGCGGTCGGCCCATCGCGCACCATCAATCCATCGGCATCAAACTCGTCGATATGTATACCAAGCTCGAGGCGGCGCGCTCTTTTGTCTGGAATGCCGCCTGGCGCCAGGACGTGCGGGACGAGATTCCCGTTGATCCGCCGATGACGCTCGCGGCGAGCGCGTTCGCTCACGAGATTTCCTGTGACGTGACAAAAATGGCGATGGAGATTCACGCCGGCGTGGGTGTTCAGCGCGAAAATTTCCTTGAGAAATGGTTCCGCGATTGCCACAACATGCTGTTCTCGAGCGACGGCGGAAACAACATGAAAAAAGTACGGGCGATGTACGCCCTGACCGGCCAGTGGGGCGCCCGCAGCGACGATGAAAACCCCATCAAGGGCGGCGCCTATGTGTCGGTAGGCGACGGCCTCTAGGAACAATTAATCACATGATCAACATTAAGGGTGTCGTCTCACAACCCAATAGATCTACATCACAGGACTAAATGACATTTGAAAATGTTTGGAAATTCTTAAATATTCAAGGCGGATGATTGGCCATTTTTCAAAGAGGCGATCAGAAACCCTTAAACCTTACCAAGGAGAATATCGGCGATATGGCTACTCGAGTGCACCATATTCATCATGTAGCGAAAGATCCCCAAGTGGCGGCGGATTTTTATATCGAGCATTTCGGCGGCAAGATTTTTACGCCCGCGATGGATTACGTGGGTTCTACCTATATGAGTGTCATGCTGGACGGGGTGGAGATACGGATTCGCGGCCTTCGCCCAACCGACAACGATGAAATTGTGAAGGTCGGCCGAGGGCTTCACCACTTCGGTATTCAGGTTGACGACCTCGATGCAGTCGCCGAAAGACTCGAAAAGGCCGGTGTGGAGTTCACTAAAAAACCGGGCCCAGGGGTTTTGGGCTCGAAGACCTCATTCATCAAAGCGCCAGACGATGTTTTGATCGAATTGGTGGAGGAGCCATAGGCCCCGATAGGCCGTTTTGATAGGTCGTTCTGGCAGGAACGAAGGGTTTTGGGGCCGGCCTCTTTCCGCCTATCCGGCGGTTCGTGACAAATGAGACGCAGGGGAAACAGTTAACTCGTGCGTCAACTTCAATTTTTTCAGGGAGGATTTTAATTATGCCTGGTTTTGCGCGCGGGCAGTTTCTGGTCGATTACGAACAGCGCGTTGATCTGAATGCCTTGCGGTCCAAGCGTGTCGATAAAACACAACTATTTATGAAGGAAGCCGGCGTCGATGCGCTTTTCATGGTGAAGGTGGAAAACGTCCGTTACCTGACCAGCCTGCGCGCCTCGTTTCTGGCGCACCGCGAAGGCGTCCGCGCCATGACGCTCATTACGCAGAACGAGAAGCCTCACCTTTTCACCAACGGGGGGGAGATTCCCCGCATCACGCGCGACATGCCCTGGATAGATCATTTTCACGCCATGCCCAAGCTCGAAGAGCAGCAGCTCATGGACAAGATGGTCCGGGAAGTCTTGCGGCCCATTCTCGAAGATCTTGGCGTCATGGGCGGCAAACTCGGCGTCGATCTCATGGGTTTTCACATGCTCAGCGCGTATCAGCGGATATTGCCCGAAATGGAGCTGGTGGACGGCGATACGCTGATGCACAAGGTTCGCAGACTTAAGATGGACGAGGAGATTTACATGATCCGCGAGGCGTCGGCGATTGCGGATGCCGTGTGTGAGGAAGCGATGGAGAGAGTGAAGCCAGGCGTCAGGGAATGTGATGTTGCGGCCGATGCCATGAAAGTGCTTCACCACTATGGCGCCGAAATGGCGCATCTGGTTTCCCCGTTTGTCGCCTCGGGGGAGCACATGTCCCCGCCGGCGCGGTTTGCCACGGATAAAATCATGCGCAACGGCGATATCGTATTCATCGACATTGGAGCCCAGTGGAACGGATATTTCGGGGATGTCGCCCGGACGATGATCTGCGGCAAGCCCTCTGACTTCCAGAAAAAAGTTTATACGGCGGTCCATGAAGCACTCGGAAAGGGGCTCGAGCGCATGCGCCCCGGCTATACGAATAAGGAGGTTGCCGACGAAATCTGGGGTACTGCGAAAAAATACGGACTCTCGGACAACTGGTTCAGCCTGAGCATCGGGCATGCCCTGGGCACCTCGCCCAACGAGCCTCCCTATATCGGGGAGCCCGATCCGGATTCCGAGGTCGTGCAGCTGCAGCCGGGGATGGTTTTCGCCGTCGAGCCGCTCATCTGGGTCCCGGATGTCGTCGGCGGAGCAGGTGTTCGGATCGAGGAGACCGTTTTGATCACGGAGGAGGGCCATGAGGTGCTGACTCGCTGCTCCATGGACGATAGCCTTTTGCTTTAGGAGGGTCTGAAATCGGCGAGTAATCGAGGTGGATTTTCAGGCGCGGTGTTCCGGCCAAGCCCCGCTGAAAAGGGGGAGGGTCTTTTCTTTTGCAATACAAGGGGGGCGCTGAAAATGCGCGGGGTCACCAGCGCTATTTTCGTTGCATCACTTCAGCGATCATCGACAAAATCGATGTCCTGTCGAAGGGTTTGGCCAAAATTTTCTCGACACCGCTTTAATTCAATTTATCATCGTCCAGGTCATCCCCTCAGCCCGTGATCAATACAACCGGCGTCGTGGGGCGAATCTCTTTTATCCGGCCGCAAACATCCCAACCCGTCAGGGGGGACATTCCGAGATCGGTGAAAACCAAATCGAATTCTTGGTTTTCAAAACATTCGATTCCTTTCAAGGGATCGGTAAAGCCCTCGACTCGATGTCCCGACTTTGAAAGCAATTTCGCCAAGGTATCCACGATATCTTCCTCATCGTCGATGATGAGAATATTGGATGATGGAGAGTTAATGGCCTCTTCGGGGATTTCCTTTTCCACCCGGCCCTCCGAGATTGAAAAATACAGAGACACCCGGGTTCCCTCGCCGATGGCGCTTTCCATTGTAAGCCCCCCCCGATGACGCTCCATGGTTCCGTAAACCATACTGAGACCGAGGCCCGTTCCCCGTTCGGCCTTGGTGGTGAAGAAAGGCTCCAGTACCCGCTCTCTTACCTCCGCTGTCATTCCGATTCCACTGTCGGCCACGCTCACCTTTACCTCGCCATTCAGGGTGTCCGTGGAAAGAGTGATCTTCCCTCCCTTCGGCAGGGCATCGATGGCATTGTAAATAAGATTCAAAAGGGCCTCCTGAATCTCGCCCAGGTCACCCTGAACGATGGTATTGCCCCCGCCGCGATTTATTATTAAATCTATCGCCGTGCCTCTTTTTTCGGCTTCATTCTTCCACCTTGGCCGCGTAATTTCGGAAATCTCGCGGATCGTCTCGTTGAGATCCACAAACCCTTCCGGCGATTTATCTCTTTAGCGAGAAAAATCCTGAAGACGCTTGATTGTCCCCGAGCCGCTCGAAACGAATTTGGTAATGCTGTCGATGGAATAAAGGAGTTCCTTGTTGCCGCCAGCGGTCGTTTTAATGAGTTCGGTATGCAGTGAAATTACAGCCAAGACATTGTTGAAGTCGTGCGCCGCGCCGGAAGCAAGCTGGCCAATGG
>JAPYQX010000303.1 GCA_029937135.1 Nitrospinota bacterium | reverse complement strand
CTACACACCGGAGCACAAAAAAACCAACTACGAGACGAATCACAGGCCCCTCGCCGAGAAGTACGATGTACCCCTCCGGCCGGCAGGCGGCGACTACCGGACGACGAACGCCCACCTCGCCACTTTTTACGCACGCGACATGGGCAAGTTCAAGGAGTTCCGCGACCGAATCTACAAGGCGCGCTGGGTCGAGGACCTCGATCTCGAGAGCCCCGACGTGCTCGCCCGGTGCGGCGAGGAGGTTGGCCTCGACGGCGGGGAGATCAAAAAAGTCATCACCGAGAAACGCTATCTCGCCATGCTCCACAACCAGCGGTCCCAGGGCAAGAGTCTGGGGATTTTCGGAATTCCCTCCTTTGTCGTCCAGGGGAAAATTTTCTGGGGCAAGGACGTAATCGACGAGGTAAAAACCGAGGTCGCCCGCTTGAAGGAAGAAAAGATCGCCGAGCAGGCAAAAGAGGAAGATTAAGCGCACCCCCGCCGGAAAGCGGGAGACTTTTATTATTTATTATTGACGCCGCATCATGGCACTAACAACGGGGGAGCGGATATGGCCGGCTACAAAAGTGAGATTCGGGATGGGATGCGCATTGACTGGGATGTACCGATTGAAATGGACGACGGGGTGGTTTTGCGCTGCGATGTATACCGCCCCATCGAGGAGGGGAATTATCCCGCGATCATGTCCTACGGCCCCTACGCGAAGTGGCTTCACTTCGCCGACGGCTACCCGGCCCAATGGAAGGTGTTGAGCGAAAAATACCCGGAGTCGCTCTCGGGCTCGACGAATAAATACCAGAACTGGGAGCTGATAGACCCTGAAAGATGGGTGCCCGACGGCTACGCCTGCGTGCGCGTGGACTCGCGCGGGGCGGGACGCTCGCCAGGCTATATGGAAGTGTGGTCCCCGCGCGAGACGAAGGATTTCCACGACTGCATCGAGTGGGCGGCGGAGCAATCCTGGTGCAGCGGCAAGGTGGGCCTGAACGGAATCTCCTACTACGGAATGAACCAGTGGATCGTGGCGACCCTTCAACCGCCCCACCTCGCGGCCATGTGCGTCTGGGAGGGGGCGGCCGATCTTTACCGTGATTTCAGCCACCACGGCGGCATTTTGTGTCTCTTCGGCGACCTCTGGCACACCGATACCGTCAGGTTGCGCCAGCATGGCCGGGGAGAGCGCGACTGGCGGAGCCGGATTAACGGCGAATGGAGCTCGGGCCCCCCGACCCTCACGGACGAGGAGCTGAACGCCAACCGCACCGACTTTGGAAGCGACCTCCTCGAGCACGCACTTGTGGACGATTACTGGAAGGCGCGGATTCCTGATTTCTCCAAGATCAAGGCGCCGCTCCTCTCGGCGGGAAACTGGGGGGGCGTCGGGCTCCATCCCCGCGGGAACGTCGAGGGGTTCGTCCAGTCGGCCTCGGAGGAAAAGTGGCTCGAAATGCACGGCCTCGATCACTTCACCCATTTCTACACCGACTACGGCGTGAATCTTCAAAAACGCTTCTTCGGCCATTTTCTCAAGGGCGAGGACACCGGCTGGGACAAACAGCCCAGGGTTTCTCTCCAGGTGCGCCACCCGGGCGAGAAGTTCGTCGAGCGGGCCGAGAACGAGTGGCCCCTCGCGCGGACGGAGTGGACCAAATACTATCTGCACTCGGGGAGCTTTTCGCTCAAGACCAATCCACAGAAAAACGCGAGGGCCCGGCCCTACGACGCCCTCGGGAAGGGACTGACTTATCTGACCCCGCCCCTCGAGGAGAAGATGGAGATCACCGGCCCCGTCTCGGCGAAGGTTTTTATCTCGTCCGAGACCGATGACGCCGATATTTTTCTCGTCCTGCGGGTGTTCGATCCCGACATGCGGGAGGTGACCTTCCAGGGCTCGAACGATCCGCACACCCCCGTTGGCCACGGCTGGCTGCGCGCCTCGCACCGCAAACTCGACCCCGATAAAACGCTCGCCTACCGGCCCTATCACACCCACGACGAGATTCAGCCGCTCACGCCGGGCGAGATTTACGAACTCGACGTGGAAATATGGCCGACCAGCATCGTCGTTCCGGCGGGTTATCAGATTGCCTTGAGCGTGCGCGGCAAGGATTACGTCTATCCCGGATTCGAGCAGCCTTCGATGCCGGTCTCCGGGCGGATTTACTCCGGGGTTGGTCCGTTCAAGCACAATCATAAAAAGGACCGCCCGCTTGAAGTCTTCGGTGGAAAAGTGTCGTTCCACACCGGCCCCGATCATCCGGCGCATATCCTGTTGCCGATCATCCCGGCCAGGTAGGAGGGCGATACCCATGGAAGAACTCACCCCCAACGTATTTGTCGAGTCGAACTACTATCCGACGGTGAGCTTCGTTGTCACGAGCGATGGCGTGGTGGCTATCGATAGCCCCATGAATCCGCCCGCGGCGGCGGAGTGGCGGAAGATTATCGAGTCGAAGGGGGAGGTCCGCTATCTCATCAACACCGAGTTTCACACGGATCACATCACCGGCAACGCGTTTCTTCCGGGGACCATCATCACGAGCGAATACAACCGGGATCATTTCCTCGACTCGGCGCGCTCGACCGAAAACGCGCGGGATATGATCCGGCAGCGCTCGCCGGAGAGCGCGGAGGTCGCCGAGACCTATGAGCTTCGCTAGCCCGACATCACGTTCCGGGAGCGGATGAGCCTGCGCGTGGGAGACACCACTTTTATCCTCATTCACTCGCCGGGCCATACGCTGGGGCAAGTCATCGTGCATGTGCCCGAGGAGCGCGTGGTCATGACGGCGGACAACATTGTCCACGGCGCGCCGCCGTTTTTTCACGCCGCCGACATTTGGGGCTGGTTCGACTCGCTCGGAATGCTGGAATCCCTGGACGTGGACTGGTACATCCCGGGCCACGGCACCCCCTGCCGGAAAGACTGGATACCCCGCTTCCGCGAGATGATTTACGGCATCATCGAGGAGGTTCGAAAGGCCAAGGAGGAGGGCCTGTCCCGCGAGGAAGCCCAGGAGCGGATCAGCTACTTCGAGCGGCCGGTTTCGAGCGCCCCGATTTCATGACCGACCGCATGAAGCTTCTCCAGGGAATCGGAATCGGTAATATCTACGATCAACTGGATACGCATCCGGCGCGGTAAGGGCGGGGGCCGAATGCCCCGCGATCCGCTAATCGCCGGATTGTTGTAGACTCCATGAAACCATATTTCATCTAAATCGAGGTTTAGCGATGGCCAAAACCATAGGCTTTATTGGCCTCGGCAGAATGGGCGGCGCGATTTCGGCCAATCTTCTGGCGGCGGGTTATTCGATAATTGGCTGCGACACCACGCGGAAGCGGATTCAGGAGCTTGAGGCCCTGGGCGGGGAAAGCGCCGCCTCACCGGAAGAAGCCGCCGAGCGATCAGACCTCCTCATGCTCTCCGTTCCCTGGGACGCGGATGTGGAGCAAGTCCTGTTGGGCAAAAGGGGAGCGCTGCCTGCTCTTGCTTGCGGTGCGATGGTGGTGGATTTTTCCACCGTTCTTCCAGCGACATCGCTGCGGATGTCGGCGGCCCTTGAGGAAGCCGGCGTTTATTATCTGGACGCGCCCATCAGCGGCAACCGGGCCATATCGAGGGAGCGCGGTGGAACCGTCATGGTGGGGGGTGACGAGCGGGCCTACAAACGGGTCCGGCCCGTTCTCCGCAAGATGTCCCGCCGTCAGTTCTACATGGGCTCAAGCGGCCGGGGAACGCTCACCAAGCTCGT
>JAPYQX010000302.1 GCA_029937135.1 Nitrospinota bacterium | reverse complement strand
GACTTCACCATGAATTTTGCCTCATCCCCCTTGCGGCGTGAGGATGGATGGAGTTGCGGAGCACACCGGTGTTGAGTGGGCTTCATCACGATTACCGGCTTGTTCCCATCACGGCCTGAACGGGGATGGAGTTTTTGCGGAGCACACGAGTTTGAAGACTATCTCAAGACTTGGGTTAGCTATTATAAAATGGAAACTCGTTGGCCAGAATCGACGTTCTGGAAACGACGCCACAACTTTAAGGCACCTATAATTGAAAATTGTAATCAAACCGTAGCTGGAGAATTAGCATTTAAGGACGCATGAACTTTTGGTGCACGTTCCTTGCCGGTTTATGTTGATTTTCGCGCTACGAAGGAGCCAGCGCTTCTAACGCTCTCCAGTCCGGCGTAGCGACGCCGTCGGGATCGAAAGGCTGGATGCAGACATGGGTCGCGCCCGCGTCGAAATGGGCGTCGATACGCGCCTGGATGTCTTCGGCCGAACCCCAGGCCACCATGGCGTCGAGGAAGCGGTCAGACCCGCGGCCCGTGAGTTCGTCCTCGGTGAACCCCAACCGCAGCCAGTTATTGCGGTAGTTCGGCAGCGCCAGATAGCGGGCCAACTGTTTGGCGGCGATCTCTCTCGCGCGGCTAGCGTCCGAGACCATGCAGATTTTCTGCTCGACGCAGAGCCAGGTGTCAGGCCCGAGGATATCTTTCGCCATCGCGGTGTGTTCCGGCGTCACGCAATAAGTATGTGCCCCTTGGGTTCGGTCCCGCGCGAGCACTAGCATATTCGGACCAAGCGCGGCGAGGACGACATTGCGCGCCGGCGGCGCGAGGTCGATTTCCGCCGTGTCCATCGCATCTAAATAGGCGCGCATGGTCGCGACTGGCTTGCCGTATGTGTGGCCGCGCCGCCCCTCGACCAGCGGAATATGAGATACGCCGAGTCCGAGGATGAACCGGTCGCCGTACAGGCTGTTCAGCGTATCGTGTCCGGCCCGCGCCGTGAACGCGTCGCGCGCGTAGATATTCGCAATGCCGCTGCCGAAACATAGCCGATTGGTTTGGCCGAGCAGAAAACCACCCAGCGACAACGACTCGTAGGCCAGCGATTCTGGATACCACAACACACTGTAATTCAGCCGTTCAACGCCTTGCGCCAATTCTACCAGTTGCGTTCTGGATAGCGCATTGCTCGATGCCCATACCCCTAATTTTCCTGGTCGCACGGTTCCGTCCTTCGATTCAGGTCGTAATTGGCTTTAGCCGGAATTCCCTAAATAGTTCTCCTGTGTTGGCGATAATGGTAGCATGGAGCTGTACTCTGCAAAAAATCTATTCCCCATAAATGAAAGATTTGTGCAATCACATGAAAGCCGAAGAACTGGACAGAATTGCGGACTTGGACAAACTTGGAGAAAAGTTTTGGATTTACTTTCCATGTGGCGGCATAGAATTGAATGATTTTAAGGACAGGACGGTGGTGCTGTATCGCTCTAACAAGGAGAATAGGCACGATGGTTTGGAAGCCGAATGCGCTTTTTCGATGGGTCCTTCTCATTGCTCATTTGGCGGGTTTTACGCACTCGGCTACAGTTTATAGTTTGGAAAAAGATATGCCGTCCGAGGTGATTCGAATTCCTGCCGGAGAATTTACAATTGGGCGAAACGGCGGCCCTTTGAATGAGGCCCTACCTCACCGGCTCAATCTTCCCGCGTTTTGGATTGATCGAAACCTCGTCACGCAAAGGCAATACACCGATTTTGTGAACACAATACAGCTCCCGCAGGCGCATGGCGGGCCACCAGGGGCCCACTATTTTGACTACTACGACCCGGATGCACGCATCCGCTTTGAGCAGGGGCGCTGGCAGGCGGATCCCGGATTTGAGCAAAAACCCGCAGCCGAAGTGAGCCTTCTGGGCGCCGAGGCTTACTGCAGGCATTTGGGTAAGCGGCTCCCGAGCGAGGCCGAGTGGGAGAAGGCGGCCCGAGGGAGTGATGGTCGTTTGTACCCTTGGAGAAATGAGCTGCCCAGCAAGCGCACCGTTCACTTCGCGAACTTCCACGGCCATACCGCTCCGGTCGGAAGCCTTCCGGGTGGGGCGAGTCCCTACGGCGTGCTCGACATGGGTGCGTTCCTGTCGGAGTGGACTCGCTCGGCGCACCGGCCCTATCCCTATCAAAAAGGCGGCGGCCGAGAGGACCTGACCGCCGAAGCGGCACGCGTCCTACGCGGTGGAGTTGAGCTCGGCCAGAGAGGCCCCCGCACCGCCACCCACCGAGAAGTCATGTCTCCGAGAAGACAGCGCGCGGGCCATGCCTATGTGGGCTTCCGTTGCGGGAAAGACAAATAGGCTCGACATTTTTTCCTTTAGTTGGTGAATTAGTAATTCGCCATGCTCAGGAGAATGATTTGGTGGAGTGAGTAGTCTAGGTACCAACAACCCATCAAGTTTTCAGAAAAGATCAAATCCTCGATGGGCCCAACTGTTTGGCTAAGGAGTGGATATGATGAATCGCTGGAGCGTCGAGAAACTGCTTTCTTTTCATTCCGCTATACCGAATTTTCAAAATGGGAAGGATACTCCACGCGATTATCTGGAGCGGTGCCTGACGGTCATTGAAGATCGTGAGCATGATGTGAAAGCTTTTGTGACGCTGAACATCGATGGCGCTCGCGCGGCGGCGGACGCGTCCACGGATCGCTACCGGAAGGGCTCCCCTCTCTCCCCAGTTGACGGCTGTCCAATCGGCGTCAAGGACATTATCGAAACCTCTGACATGCCCACCCAGATGAATAACGACTTGTTCAAGGGCTGGTGGTCGAATCGGGACGCCGCCTGCGTCCACGCCCTGCGCGAGGGGGGCGCGGTAATTGTGGGAAAAACGGTTACGACCGAGTTTGCTTTCGGACGATCGGGGCCCACGCGGAACCCCCACGATCTGGAACGGACACCGGGCGGCTCATCGAGCGGCTCGGCGGCTTCGGTGGGCGCGGGGATGCTTCCGGTTTCGCTGGGAACTCAGACGAACGGCTCGACGATCAGGCCCGCTTCCTACAACGGAATATTTGCGTTAAAGGCCTCCCTGGGAGCGCTTTCCATGGCTGGAATTCATCCGTTGTCGGTCACTCTCGATCATCTTGCAGTGCTCGCCGGAAGCCTGGAGGACACTTGGCTCGTTTCCCATTTCATCTCGAATGCGGCTGGTTCGCCGGGCCATCCGGGTTTGATGGGGGAGCCGACGGTGCCCGCGGAAAAGAAACCCCGAAGGTTCGCCCGGCTATACACGACGGGGTGGGAGGAACTGGATGATGAAACCATCGCGGGCTTTGAGGATTTTGTTTCCGGGCTGAAATCGGCTGGTGTGGAAGTTCTCTCAAGGGAGGAGAATCCCAAACTGTCCGAGTTGGAAAAATATCTGGACGACTACGTGGAAGAGGTCCTCGATATTCTCGCCTATGAGATGCGGTGGCCAATGTCCGAGTATCTCCGGCACCACGAGGATATGATGGGGCCCCGAATTCATGAATTCATGAAACGCTCCTCGGAGATCTCCCAAGAAACCTTTCGCGCTCTATTGGTGCGCAGGGCCGAAGCGCAAGAACGGGTAATGAACTGGCGCGCCGAGGTTGATGGATTCCTTACCCTATCCTCGTCAGGCCCGGCGATTGTAAACCATGAGTTCACCGGTAGCCGGACATTTTTACTCTACTGGTCCTGGCTTGGATTTCCGTCATTCAATCTGCCCCTCCTGACCTCTGGAGGGCTCCCCGTGGG
>JAPYQX010000011.1 GCA_029937135.1 Nitrospinota bacterium | reverse complement strand
CGTCCATGGTTCCAAAACTCTCGTAGCTAGTGGTACTACTATTGGGGGCAGGTCACAGGTGCCCAAGGAAGCGCTCGCGCGGCTATTCGTCTTCGCCAACGGCCTTACAAGCGGCGGGCCGACGGGGCCCCTCGGTTTCCAGGCCGATGTATTCGAGAATCCGCCCGGCAGTCCCGGCTACTCCCCCTTGCGGAAAATCACCTTCATCAAATGGAAAAACCCCTCCGCCGCCCGGCGATTGAAATCGGCGGCCCAGGTTCTGAAGGCGATACAAAACGGCGAGGCGGCGGCCGAGGAGAGCGGCATCGTCGTGAACATGCCGTTCTTGACCTGGCCCGGGGGGAAACGCTAGCGGTTCCTGGACTGTTGCGCCGGGGGCTTTCAGGTGACATCCTTTCCGCACCCGGAATATTGAGGAGGCATGCGCCATGGACGACCATCACGGCCACCACGACATGGGCGGCGAGCCGGGCGGCGGGCCCATCGATCAGACCGGGCACGACTACGCCCTTTGGGAAAAGCGCGTGGACGCCCTCCTCATGCTTCTCTCCAACCCGTCCCGCGCCCTCGTCCGGGTGGACGAGCTTCGCCGCGGTATCGAGTCCATCGGGCCAAGCGCCTATGAAGAGTTGACCTACTACGAGCGCTGGATCACCTCGATCTCAAACGTCCTCATCGAGCGGGGGGTGTACACCTCGGACGAACTCGGCCGGAAAATGGCCGAGATCGAAACACGCGAGGAATCGGCCCGATGACCGCGCGATTCCGGCCGGGCGAGGCGGTGACGGTGCGGCGTGCGCCCTCGATAGGCCACCTCCGGACGCCCCACTACGTCAAGGGCCGGACCGGCGTCGTCGAGCGGATTTGCGGCGATTTCGCCAACCCCGAGGAGCTGGCCTACGCGAGGGACGGCCTTCCCCGCCGGGCGCTCTACCGGGTCCGTTTCAACCAGCGGCACATCTGGCCCGACTACGGCGGCCCCGAGGGCGACACCATCGACGTTGAAATTTTCGAACACTGGCTGGAACCGGCCCGCGAAGTGGAGGGATAAAAATGAGCGATTCGCACGGCGGCCACGATCACGCCCCGCCGCCCGGCCACGACGGCCCGCTGACCTATTATCAGCTCAAGGAAATCGCCGTGCGCGAGTTGCTCATCGAAAAGAGCGTCTTCACGGCGGACGACGTGCGCCGCGAGGTCGAGAAGATGGATCAGCGTACCCCGGCCAAGGGGGCCGCCGTCGTCGCCCGCGCCTGGACCGACCCGGCGTATAAGGAGCGCCTCCTCGAGAACGGCACCGCCGCCTGCGAGGAGATGGGGCTCGACATGGGGCAGACCTACTACCTCGTCGCCGTCGAGAACACCGAGAGCGTCCACAACGCCATCGTCTGCACGCTGTGTTCGTGCTATCCGAGGACCCTCATCGGACTGCCGCCGGACTGGTACAAGTCGCGCGCCTACCGCACGCGGATCGTCCGCGAGCCCCGCGCCGTCCTCGCCGAGTTCGGGCTTGAACTGCCCGAGAGTACCGTCATCCGCGTTCACGACTCGACAGCCGACATGCGCTACATGGTCCTCCCCCGGCGTCCCGATGGCACCGGGGACATGAGCGAGGAAGAACTCGCCGCCCTCGTCACGAGGGACTGCATGATCGGCGTCGCTGTTCCCACGGCCGAAACGGTCGCCTCCTGATGGAACTGACCAAATTGGACCCGGCCTGATGGACCCGTCCAGATTGGACCCGTCCGAGAAACTTCTCACCTGGTACGCGGGCCTCCGCTTCGATGATCTGCCCCCTGAGGCGGCCGAGGCCACCCGCGCCTTCATCATCGACACCATCGGCTGCGCCCTCGCGGGCTCGTCGGCCCCGCTCAACGCCGAGATCGTCGAGCGCTACGTTAGATGGGGCGGCGCGCCCGAGGCCACCGTCCTCGTCTACGGCAACCGCCTCCCGGCCCCCGCCGCGGCCCTGCTCAACGCCGCGATGATCCACTCGAACGACTACGACGACACCCACGACCCCACGGCGATCCACGTTTTCGTCACCATCCTGCCGGCGATACTCGCCGCCGCCGAGAGTGTGGGGCGGCCCACTTCAGGAAAAGACTTCATCACCGCCCTCGCCGGAGCCGCCGAGGTGACTATTCGCCTGGGCAACAGCGTCCGCGACCACATCCACTCGGGCTGGCTGCCCACGACAATTTACGGGGCGATCGGCGCCGCCGCCGGCGCGGCGAAGATCATGGGCCTCGATGAAGAAGGGGTCGTCAACGCCGCCGGCCTCGGCTACGCCCAAACCCACGGCAACCGCCAGGCCCTGCTCGACGCCACCCTCGCCAAGCGGCTCCAACCCGCCTTCAGCGCCCGGGCTGGCGTCCAGGCGGCTGCGCTCGCCGAGATCGGGGCGACAGGCCCCAGGCGACTCGCCGAGGGAGCGGACGGAATCTTCGAGCTCTTCGGCGGGGGAAAAGGCGACCCGGCGGCCCTGACCGAGGGGCTCGGCGAGCGCTGGGAGATGATCCGCACCTCGATAAAACCCTATCCCTGCTGCCGCTCGAATCACGGCGTCATCAGCGCCGCGGAGGAAGTAAAAGACAAGCTCGGCGCGTTCGAGGCCGGGGATATCGACTCGGTGGATGTCTGGGTGACACGGTATTCCTACTCGATGGTGGGCCAGCCCTTTGAGATCCGCCAGAATCCGCAGGTGGACGCCCAGTTCAGCGCCCAGTGGACCTCGGCCCACACCCTGCTCCACGGCCCTCCGGGGATCGCTTCGTTTGAGCCGCAAAGGGTTGTCGCGGGAGATGTGGTCAAAACCCTCGCAGAGAGGACCCGCGTTCATATCTGGGAGGGCGGGGATGACGTGCCCGACTCGAACGCCCCCTTCCGCCTCTCGCGCGTCGCCGCCAAACTGAAAGACGGCCGCGCCGCCGACGTGACCCATGAGCGGGTGAAGGGCTCGCCCGAGTGGCCGCTCACCGCAGAGGAGCGCCGGGCCAAGTTCATGGAGTGCGCCGGCTGCGCCGCCCGCTCCCTCGACGCCAGCCACATCGCCGAAGCCCTCGCCGCCCTCGAGGCCATCGAGGATCAGCCCAACATCGCGCCGCTACTGGGAATGCTCACCGCGCAAGCCGCGATGGTGTAGGCCAAAATTCAACCAGAAAAAAATCGGCGGCCGTCGCCGGCCGCCGATTTCGTGACGCTTCTAGCGGAATTTAGGCGACTTTCATCACCTTCTCTGCCTGGAGCCCCTTCGGTCCATTGACGACATCGAAGTTGACTTCATCGCCTTCCTCGAGGGTCTTGAAGCCGTCGCCCCCGATGGCCGAGAAATGAACGAAAACATCGTCTCCGTCTTCCTGGCTGATGAACCCAAACCCTTTTGCGTCGTTGAACCACTTCACGGTACCTGTAGCCATGCTTTTCCCCTTGATGGAGATTCGGTGTAGAGATGCTGATGGAAGGAGCTTCTTGCAAGGAAGGAACTTCGATCGATCGGCACATCCAATAAACGACCATTTGTCCGCGCCTTGCGGACAGGTCGGCGGGACCGTAGCAGGGGTCTCCGAAAAGCGCAAGCCCCCCAAAATCACCCTCCGGGGGGCATTTCCGCGGGGCTTTTCGTGTGCTGGCCCCCACCCCTACAACTTGATCACCGACCTCAAGGTCTCGCCGCGCTCCATGGCCTCGAACGCCGCTTCGGTGTCGCCCAGTCCGATGGTGCGGGTGACCATCCGGTCGAGGTCGAGCTGGTCCGATTTGTACCACTCCGCCAGCAGTGGGAAATCCCGCGAGGGCAGGCAGTCGCCGTACCAGCTCACCCGAAGGGAGCCGCCCAGCCCGAAAAACCGCTGGATGGGAAGCTCCATCACCATCTGCGGGTCGGGCACCCCGATCAGAACGGCAACCCCCGCCAGATCGCGCGACCAGATCGACTGGAGCAGGGTTTCGGAGGTTCCCACGGCTTCGAAAACAAAATTCACGCCGTTGCCGCCGGTCATCTCCTTGATTTTTTCCACCGGGTCACACTCTTTCGCGTTGACGGTATCGGTCGCGCCGAACTCGCGCGCCCAGTCGAGCTTGTTGTCGGCGATATCGACGGCGATGATCCGCCCGGCGTGGGCGAGCCTGGCGCCCTGGATGACGCTGCAGCCTACTCCTCCGCAGCCGAAGACGGCGACCGAGCTGCCCGGGCTTACTCCTGCCGTATAAAGCGCCGCTCCCACCCCGGTCATTACTCCACAGCCAATCAGGCAGGCCTGCTCGGGCGGGCACTCGGGCGGAATGGGGATGGCCTGTTTGGCCGAGACGACGGTGTGGGTGGAGAAGGCGCCGATCCCGAGCGAGGGGCTTAGCACGAGGCCGTCTTTTTTCGCGCGCATCCGGGGCTCGGCGTTCAGGCTCGCGGCGCAAAGGTGGGGCCGGCCCGCCGCGCAAAAACGGCAGTGCCCGCAGGGAGCGCGCCAGGCGAGGACCACGTAGTCACCCTCGGAGACCGTGGTAACGCCCTCGCCGATTTCCTCGATAATGCCCGCCGCCTCGTGGCCGAGCAGGTAGGGGAACTCATCTCCGATCTTTCCGAGCTTGTAGTGAAGGTCGGTGTGGCAGACCCCGCTCGCCTGGATCCGCACCAGCACCTCGCCCGGCCCCGGTGGGTCCAGAAGAATATCCTCCAACAAGGCGGGCTCGCCCGCGCGCCTCGATATGACACCTTGTCCCGTTATCGTCATCGGACACCTCCATGCGCGGTTTTTTTGGATCGATTCGTATTTTCAGATCGAGTCATAATCTTTCGGATTGAAACATGAAATCCGGTGGGCCCATCCTACCTGCCCGCGCCCGGCGGAGAAAGACGGCTGGGCGGCTCCCACCGGGGCGGATTGCACCTGGGCGGCTTCCACCGGGGCGGGGTCCGGCTATTCAGGGACACTGCCGTCGGGAACCGGCCCGCCGCGGTTTGGCCCGGCATAGCTGTGCTAGGCTGGAGCCGTTCACAAACCACAAACGGCTCAAGGGAGAGAAACCGATGCCCGAGAAAATTCAAAATAAGGACGATCTCCGGGCCCACTACGGCGAGCCCGTCCCCCGGACGGTGCAGCGCCAGCTCTCCCGCCTCGACGCGCACTGCCGCCGATTCATCTCGCTATCGCCCTTCCTGGTGATGGCCTCCTGGGGCGAGGGGGGCGCCGACGCTTCTCCAAAGGGGGACCCGCCGGGCTTCGTCAAGGTGGTGGACGACACGACTCTTCTCCTGCCCGACCGGCGGGGGAACCGGCGGGTGGACTCGATGATGAATATCCTGGACAACCCGGGCGTGGGCCTGATCTTTTTCGTGCCGGGGGTCGAGGAGACGCTCAGGGTCAACGGCGACGCGCGGATCACCACCGACCCGGCCCTCCTCGAACCGCTCTCGGAGAGAGGCAAACCGCCCGAGTCGGGACTGCTGATCGA
Organism: Nitrospinota bacterium; assembly: GCA_029937135.1. GTDB lineage: Bacteria > UBA8248 > UBA8248 > UBA8248 > UBA8248 > UBA8248. The sequence continues at coordinate 16,082 of JAPYQX010000011.1, read as the reverse complement.
GCTGAAAGAGGCGTTTTTTCACTGCGGAAAATCCATCATCCGCTCAAGACTCTGGGACGAGGAAACCAAAATCGAGCGGAGCGCGTTTCCCACCCTGGGCCAGATTGTTGTCGATCAGGTGCCGGGCAAGAACGTCGCCGAAGAGGACGCCCTCACCGAACGGGTCTACCGCGACGAGCTCTACTAGCCGCTAGAATTTCACGCTCTTCGGGGTGATGGCCCGGGAGAATTCCCGCAGTTTTTTCCACAGGAGCGTCCCCGACGACGGAGTAGATGAAATCACCCCGCCGCCATACGCTGGCCGTGGGGGCTTCGCACTTCATCGCCAGCCACTTCTTTTTCGGCAACCGGGCCCAGACGGGATTCTTCAGCGCCGGGAAAACGATGAGGATCACCCGCTTCCCCCGCCACCGGTAAATAAAGCCGGACACCTTAATTCCCGATACATAACCCACCCGGCCCCCTTCGAGGACGGTATCCCCGCCCCCGGCGAAATACACACGCGGCCGGAAATTCACGCGCGGCTCGAACCAGCCCAGTATTTTCTCGAGCGCCGTGCTTCCGGTCTGGATGGGGCGCGGATCGAGCATCGCCCGGCGGTACTCGGCGCGGGCCTCCCTCGCAACAATGGTAAACAGCTCCCTTTCCGGGGTTTCGGGTTTTTGGGAAACCGAGAGACCCACCGCTATCGCCAGGGAGGCGGCCAGGGCCCCGGCGGCGGCCCACACCGCGTTCTCCCACTTCAGCCCGGAAGCACGAGGGAGGCCGGTCAACTCCCGGAGACGGACAGACAGCCCGGAGGGTGCGGAATACCGGCTGGCGTGAGCATGGACGGCGGCGGCCACTTCGGCCTGGGCCTTGAATTCCGCCTCCCCGGCCCGAGGCGGCGATCTCTCGGCGCACGGCGGCCGCCTCTCCGGCCGAGGCCCGCCCGTGGAGAACATCCTCCCATCGGGTTTCTAGATCATCCGGCAGATTCTCGGGCAACCCTCCCGTCCGCTCTTCGTCCGGTCCCACAGGCGTTGTCATTCCCGGCTTTCCTAATAGTCCATGAGTTTGGCCCTCAACTCGCTTCTCGCCCGCCAAAGGCGGCTCTTTACCGTCCCGACGGGAATATCCTCGATTTCGGCGATCTCGGCGAGGGTCAACTCCTCGATATCCGCCAGAATGATGATTGATCGATGCTCCCCGGACAATCCTTCGACGGCGGCGTCGATATCCCTTCGCACCCGCCGGGCCGGAAGGCGGCCGGGGGCCGCCTCCCTCCGCCCGGCGGAGAGGAGGTCGTCCCGCTCCGGGTATCTCTCCGAGGTGACCTCGATCTTCGCCCGCCGGAGGCGGTTGAGGTGCGTCCTCTTCAGAATGGTAAACAGCCAGGCCTTCATGGAAGTTCCCGGCTGAAATTGGCCGATGCGTCCGATGGCTCGCTCCTGATTCTGGCCGGTGTTTTTGCCGCCGGCTGCACGGGACCCGGCATCTTCGAGAACCCGGATGTATCCGCCCGCAGGGGGCTGATGAAATCCATCGGCAAGACTTGGGGAGCGGTCAAGAAAGCGGTGAAGGCCGGCGACAACAAGGCGGCGGGCAAGATTTACAAGCTGGCCGGAACAATCTCCAAGACGTTCAGCAAGAATAAAGGCGGGAAATCCCGCGCCAAGCCGAATATATGGACCGACAAGGGCACCTTCAAGCAGCGGGCTGAGTTCCTGGCCGTCAGCGCCGCCGTTTTCTCTCAGGTCCATTCCAAGAGCGGCAACAAGGCCACGGTCGCCAAAGCCATGAAGAATATCGGCAAAAACTGCGGGGGGTGCCACAAGACCTTCCGGGCCAAGAAAAAGAAGAAGATGTAACCCGTCTTCACCAATCGCAACAAACAAGACCCCCCGGCCTACCCAGGGCCGGGGGGGGGTTTGCTGTTTTTTTAATTTCGCCCGGTTATCCGATTTGACCGCCGGATCGCGGTAGAGATATTCCTACTGTGGACGGCATCCAAATAGGCTCAGACACCTCAACCGACACCGCCCGCCTCGCGCAGCGCCCTGATCTCCTCATCGCTCTTCCCAAGCTCGCGCAAAACCTCGTCGGTGTGCTGCCCGAGGAGGGGGGCGGGCCTGCTGACCTTCACGGGCGTCCCGGACATTTTCGGCGGAAGCGCGATCACCCGCATCAGCCCGGCCACCGGGTGATCGACCTCGACGGCCATCTCCCGCGCCCGTATCTGGGGATGATCAAAGGCCTCGGCCATGTCGTGGATGGGTCCGCACGGCACGTTGACCGCCTGGAGGCGCTCGATCCACTCGTCGCGGCTCCGGGTCATCAAAGCCTCCTCGAGCTCGAGGGCGAGGGCGTCTTCGTTATTTCCCCGGTCCCTCGGGGTCGCATACTCCTCCCGCTCAAGAAGGTCTTCGCGCCCGATGGCCTGACACATGCGTTCCCAGTTGAGCTGGCTCGTTCCACCGATGATCACGTAGCCGTCCGCACAGCGAAACGCCTGATAGGGAGCCGATATTTCGTGCTTCGTTCCCTTCGGCACGGGCGAAACCCCCGACGGGAAAAACTGCGACGCCTGCCAGACGGTGTAGCCCAGCCCCGAGTCGGTGAGTGAGGTATCGATCCACTGACCCTTCCCGGTGCGGTGACGATGGAAGACCGCCGAGAGGATAGAGATCGCCGAATACATCCCGGCGTTCAGATCGCAGAGAGGAACCGGGATTTTCACCGGGTCCCGGCCCGGCTCGCCGGTAAAGCTCATCAGGCTGGAAAAGCCCTGCGAGATCAGATCGTAGCCGCCCTGGTCGGCGTAGGGCCCCGTGCGGCCGAAACCCGAAATCGTGGCGTAGATAATATCGGGCTTAATCTTCTTCAAATCCTCGTAGCCCAGGCCCATGCGCTCCATCGCACCGGGCCGTACGTTTTCGACGAGCGCGTCCGCCCCGGCCGCCAGCTCCTCGAGCACGCCCTTGCCCGCCTCGGTTTTCAGGTCGAGGACGATTCCGCGCTTGCTCCGGTTGAGGGTCATGAAGGCGTAGCTTTCATCCCCGGCGAAGTGGCGCCCGATCCTGCGCGAGTGATCGCCTCCGGGCGGCTCGACCTTGATCACGTCGGCGCCCATGTCGGCCAGTATCGTGCAGCAGTATGGCCCCGCCAGATTCTGGCACACCTCGATCACTCTCAATCCCGCGAGAGCGCCCTCTCCCATCGGCTCTGGATTCATGTTTCGATTCCCATCCTTTTTGTTGAACTTGTTGGTTAAAAACTCGTTAGCCGAAATTCCGGATCAACTCCGCCAGCGCGTCCATCCTGGGTAGAAGCTCATCCGCGCCCAGCGCCGGAACGTAAAAAATCATCCGGTGAAAACCTTCCTCCTGGTATCTCTCCAACCCCGCCACGTCGTCCGGCGCGAAAAAAAGGCTCGCCGGTATCGGATCGCGCCCGGCCTCTCCGGCCATCTCGTTCAGCTTTTTGATGTCGTCGGCATAAGAGGCATCCCCCCGGCGAAGGGGCATCCACTCGTCCCCGTAGCGCACCACCCGCTGGAGGGTGCGCGGGCCGTGGCCGCCGACGAGAACCGGCGGATGGGGCTTCGCCGCCGGCTTGGGCCAGCACCAAATCGCGTCGAAGTTCACATGCTCGCCGTGGTAAGCGGCCTCATCCTGGGTCCAGATTTCCTTCATCGCCTCGATGCGCTCGCGCATCACCTTCCAGCGGCTCTTGGACTCAGTGCCGTGGTTCGCCATCTCCTCGACGTTCCAGCCCCCGCCGACCCCGAAGAGCACGCGCCCGCCCGAAATATAGTCCACGCTCGCCACCTCCTTGGCCATGACGATGGGGTCGCGCTGGATGACGAGGCAGATGCCGGTTCCCACCTTCAGGGTCTTCGTGGCCGTGGCCGCGGCGGCCATCGACACAAAAGGGTCGAGGTTGCGCGGGTATTCACGGGGGAGCTCCGCGCCGCCGGGCCAGGGCGTCGTCCGCGCGACGGGAATATGGGTGTGCTCCGGGAAAAAAATCGACTCGAATCCGCGCGCCTCCGCCTCCCGCCCCAGATCGGCGGGAGGAAGGGTGTCGTCCGTGGGGAATATGGCCAAGCCGAATTTCATGATTGAGGCCTCCTGTATGAAAAAAGCGAAATAATCATCCGCCCGGAGCGAGCCCTTCGAGCGTTCTCTGCATCGCCGCCGGGTAATCCTCACCCGGCTCGGCAGGGTCGATCATCAGAATCGGCACCTCGGCCCCCGCCTCCCTGAAAGCGTCCAGCCGTTCGCGGCACCGCCCGGCCGGGCCGGCCAGGCAAAACTCGTCGATAATCTCATCCGTGATCCCGGCGCGGAGGGATTTTTGATCCCCTCGCGCGAAGGCGTCGCGCAGGTTGTCCGCTTCCTCCTCGTATCCGCTCTCGCGGATCGAGGCGTTGTAGGCCGGAAGGGCGAGCCAGTAGGTCAGCGTATCCCGGGCCTTCTCGCGGGCCCCGGCGAGATCCTCGGAGAGAAAAGTGTGAATCCCCATGTTGATCTCGACCCCGGCGGGGTCCCTTCCCGCCCGGCGCGCCCCGCGGTCCCGCGCCTCGATGATCCGCTTCATGCGCGAAAGCGGCAGCATGTAGAGCATCAGCCCGTCCGAGATCTCGCCGCCCAGCTCGGTCATCCGCTCGCCAACCGCCGCCGTGTAGATCGGCAGGCGGCGCTTGGGGAGGCGAAATTGGAGCTCCTCGCCCTGATAGGTCTGGACGGGCATATCGTAAACCCGCCGCCCCTCGAGCAGCCCGCGCACCTCGCCCACGTAGGCGCGCAGGTCCTCGCGCGGCTTTCCCATCCGCATCCCCATTCCCTTGACGCGCGGGGGATGGCCCAGGCCGAGGCCCAGAATATACCGCCCCCCCGACACCTCATCGATGGCGACGGCGGCCTGCGCCGCGATGTGCGGGTGCCGGTGATAAATAATGGCGATGAAGCTCCCCACGACGATGCGCGTGGTCTTCATGGCCATCACCATGTGGATGGCGAGCGAATCCGAGAGCGACTCGGTCGTATAGGCGCGATCGTAGCCCAGCTCCTCGGCCCTGCGCGCCACCTCGCCCATCTCGAGAATCGGCATATCCACGAACGAGAGCAGGCAATATCCCAGTTTTTTCGTCATTCGGCTCATCCCCGGGCCGCCGCTCCGGCGGGTTCATGTGTTGCCGCGAGCGAGGCGGGCAGCCGCGGGGTTTCTCCATTTCATATCAAATCGGCTTGAATCCGGTATCCGATTTGTATCACGGCGGCGGGGTTTCCCGAAAACGACCAAAGCGCGACCATCAAAGAGCCGGAAAGAAAAACCGCTGACACGAGGCCGCCCGCTGGTACGGAGCCGCCGCCGGAGAAGGCCGCCCGCAAGCCCTGGCGCGGGGCAGGCCCGCCGCACGTTACAGGCGCTGGCGCGGGCAGGCCCGCCGCCTTACAATCCGATCATCCATTCCATCAGAACCGGACCAGCTACGGGAGATGCACCATGTTTGAAACCACACAGAGCAGTGTTGACATCGGGCTCACCACGCGCGACATCGGGGCCATGCGCGATTTTTATATCGGCGTCCTCGGGCTCGAGGAGGTGGCTGTGCGCGACATTCCGGGAGACTTCATCTCCCGGGCCGGTTTCGGCACGGGCGACCTCAAGCTCCACGCCCTCCGCTTCGGCGATATCCTCATCAAGCTCCTCGAGTGGCCCGCCGCCCCGATGACCGCGGACCCGCTGGCGGACACCCAGACGGGCTTTCGCTACCTGACCTTCTGGGTCAAGGACATGGAGGCCGCCGTGGACCATCTCAAAGCCGCTGGCGTCCGGCTCGAGTGCGAAATTCTCTCCCGCTCCCCCGAGCGCAAGCTCGTATTCTTCAAGGACCCGGACGGCAACCTGATCGAACTCAACTGGATAGATCCGGCAGCCTAATTTTTTTTCTAGAGGGGTAATCTCATGGATTCACTTAAACAAAAAGCGCTCGACTTCATCGACTCGCAGCGCGGCGAGGCAAGAGAGATTTCCCGCGAGATATGGCGCTTCGCCGAGGTGGCGCTCGAGGAATTCAAGTCGGCCGAGCTGCTCGAGGACCTTCTGGGGCAATACGGCTTCGAGGTCCAGCGCGGGGTGGGCGACCTGCCCACCGCCTTCATCGCCCGGGGGGGCGAGGGTGGGCCGGTGATCGGCATTCTGGGCGAGTACGACGCCCTGCCCCACTGCGGCCCCTCGCACAGCGAGCAGGGCCACGGCTGCGGCCACAACCTCTTCGGAACGGCCTGCGCCTACGCGGGCATCGCCGCCCTCCGCGCGCTCAAGGAGAGCGGGGCCCCGGGCCGGATTATCGTATACGGCTGCCCCGCCGAGGAGACTTTAGAAGGAAAAGTCTACATGGCCCGCGACGGGGCCTTCGACGGCCTCGACGCCGTTCTCACCTGGCACCCCCACTGGGGAAACTACGCCCGCGCCGGAAGCACGAACGCCATGGACTCGATGGCCTTCGAGTTTTTCGGCGAAAGCGCCCACTCCGCCCGCGACCCCTGGAACGGCCGGAGCGCCCTCGACGGCATCGAGATCATGAATTACGGGGTGAACATGATGCGCGAGCACATGATCGAGGCGGCGCGGATTCACTACGTCATCAAGGACGGCGGCGTTGCGCCCAACGTCGTGCCCTCCTACGGGCGGGTGTGGTACTACGTCCGCGCCCCGAAGCGCACCATCGTCAAGGAGTTGAGCGAGCGGGTGAGGAACTGCGCCCGGGCGGGAGCGCTCGCCTCGGGGACCGAGATGAAGGAAACCCTTCTCACCGCGGTCTACGAAACCCTGCCCAACCTCGCCATGTCGGAATGCGTCCAGCGGAACTTAGAGGCCGTCGGCGCCGAAAGCTACACCGACGAGGAACGCGCCTTCGCCAAAAGCCTCGGCTTCGACGAACCTCTCGCCGAGGAGGTCCTTCCCCTCAACATGGAGCACACCCGGCCCAGCAACGAGCGGGGGAACGTGAGCTGGATCACGCCGCTGGGCAACCTCTACACCGCCTGCCACGCGCCGGGCACGCCCGGCCACAGCTGGCTGGCGACTCAACAATACGGCATGGAGATCGGCGAGAAGGGGATGCTCACCGCCGCGCGGGCGATGGCCACCTCGGCCCTCGATCTGATCACCGACGAGGCGCTGATGAAGGCGGTCCGCGCCGAGTTCGAGGAGAAAACGCGGAGCTTCACCTACGACCCGCTGATTCCCATGGATCAGAAACCCAACCCGCTGGGAGTGCGCTAGGCCCCGAGTTTCTCGGCGGTCCAGTCGGCCAGGTAGGAAACCACCGGCTGGAGGTAGTCCATGTGGCAGTGCTGGGCTCCGCCGTCGGGGCCGCTGTAGACGCGCATCGTCTTATCCTTCGAGCCCGCCGCGTTGAAGAGTTTTTTTGCGTCGCTCAACGGAATCTGCTGGTCGTCGCTGCCGTGGACGAGCAAGAACGGGCACTTCATTTTTTGCGCCACCCCGTCGAGCCGGAAGCCCTTGAGTTTTTCGAGCGCCTCCTCGGCGGTTTTCGTATTAAAACTCCAGGCCAGATGAGCGCCCGGCGAGGGAAGCTGTATTTTATAGCCAGCTTTGATGCGCCGCTTCCAGATGGCGTGATAATCCCACTGCGCGCCCCAGGCGACGGCTGCCTTGAACCGCCGCTCATAGGCCGCCGTGCGCGGGGCGTAGTAGCCCCCGAGGCTCGAAGCGAATATGGCGGCGCGCCGGGCGTTCACATCCTTTCGCTTCTCGAGCCAGTCGAGGATAGCCGTGCCGGCCACTTCATAGTCGTGGCGCAGATAAATCCCCCGGAAGCGGATGGCCTCGCCCACGCCGGGCGTATCGGCGAGCAGGACGCTCATCCCCCGGCGGACGAGAGCCAGCGTCGCCAGCGCGAAACCGCCCTCTTTGGTTCCGTCGAAGCCGGTGTACTGGACCACAACGGGGGGCCTCGCTTTTTTCGTGTTCTGGGCATGGATGAAATAGGCGGGCAGCTTCTTTTTGCCCTCGAAGGGAATCTCGACGATCTCGGCGCGCGGGCTGTCCGTCAGTTTAAGGTAGCGGTGAAAACAATCGATGGACCTTCGGTAGAGCGCCTTTGATTTCTTGTCCTTGGGGAACATGAAGCGGTCGGCCGCCTGATAGTAATTGCAGGCGCGGTTGTAGCAATCCGCCGCCGTGTAGTTGTTCCCCTTGCGCTGGGCGGCCTGGGCCATGGCGCGAACGCGGTCGCCCATCAGCGTCCATTCGCGGACCCAGGCGCTGTCGTTGCCCTCCTTGCCCTCGAGGCGGCGGCATATCTCGAAAATCTCCGAGGTGTCGGCGGCGCCTCCCTGAACCCGCATCAGGCTGATCGATGTGATGAACGACCAGCGGTAGTCTTTCGGGAATGCGGTGAACCACTGCTTCTTGCGCGTTGCCTTGATGGCCATGAAAACTCCCCCCTTTTTTTAATAAAATCAGAAAGAAACCGGCATCGAAAATATTTTCCCGCGAGGACGCACCCCGGACTCAGCTCGAACGCCTCGATTCGGTGAGGCGCCTTGAACATCGCCTCGATTTTTTTATTGTAGAGAACACGCGCATTGTAATCCGATACCGGGCCGGGCGAAACAGCGGCCATGACACACGGAACCCCGCCGCTCATTCATCCTCCAATGGATGAACACCCAGAGGGTGAGGCTCCCGGCGGGAGAACTCACAACGGGAGAAGCTCGATGAGCACCTCCCCCTCCGTGATCTGCGCCCCTGCCTCGACATAGACTCTCCCCACGCGGGCGGGCGCGGCGGCGCGGACGGCGTGCTCCATCTTCATGGCCTCGGCGACGAGGAGAACCTGCCCGGCCTCGACGGAATCCCCCTCCGAGACGCGGACCTCAAGAACCCTGCCCGGAAGCTCGGCCCGGACGGGGCCGAAATCTCCCGCGCCCGCTCCACCCGCTCCGGCACCCGCTCCGGCGCTCTCCCCGTCCTCGAGCGGGAACGCTGTCATAAAGCCCCCGATCACCACCTCGGCTTTCCTCCCCCTGACCTCGACAGCGGCGGAGACCACGCGGCCCTCGACTTCGAAGGTGATTAATCCTTCGTCCCAGGCGAGGAGGCGGACGGAATACTCCCGATCTCCAACGCGGACCGCGTAGCCGCCCGGCCCCGGTGAAACCTCCGCCTCCTGGCCATCAAAAATTAACCGGCTCATGCCGCCCCTCTCGGTATCCAGCCGCCGGAGCGATCCCCACCGGGGCGGCCCTCACCAAGGTGGTCCCAGGGATCGTGGCGGTCTCCATTCTCATCATTTCGGCGCGCCCCCGGCGAACTCATCGCGGAGAGATGGACCCCGAGCGCGGCGGCGATTCGCGCGTCCTCCATCCCCTCACCCGAAGATTCGCCGGAGAGCTCATCTTTCCACTGCTCGATAAAATCCGTCGCCAGCTCCCCCGAGCGGAACGCGGGATGCCCGGCCACGGCGGCGAGAAAAGACTGATTCGTTCGAAGACCTGTGAGCTGCAGGCCGGCGAGCGCCCCCGAGAGACGGGCGAGGGCGGCGGGGCGATCCGCCCCCCAGGCGATGATTTTCGCCAGCAGCGGATCGTAGTCGGGGGGGACGAAACTTCCCGGCGCAATCCCGGTGTCCACCCGGACCCCCTCCCCGCCCGGCAGATCGAGAGCGCGGACCTGTCCACTCTGGGGCATGAAGTCCCGCGCGGGGTCCTCGGCGTAGAGCCGCGCCTCGGCGGCATGCCCATTGAAGCGGATATCCGATTGAGTGAGTGGCAGCCGGCCCTCGGCGGCGATTTGAATTTGCAGGGCCACAAGGTCCAGCCCCGTCACCATCTCGGTGACCGGATGCTCGACCTGGAGGCGGGCGTTGATCTCGAGAAGATAAAACCCGCCGCCCTCCCCGACGAGAAACTCCACCGTCCCCGCTCCCCGGTAGCTCAATTTCTCACCGAGGCGAACGGCGGCGGCGAGGATATCCTCGCGCAACGAGGGAGCGATCCCCGGCGCGGGCGACTCCTCGAAAACCTTCTGGTGGCGCCGCTGGACCGAGCACTCGCGCTCGCCGAGGTGAATCGCCGCTCCGCTTCCGTCGCCCAGTATCTGGACCTCGACATGGCGCGCGGCGGGGAGCATTTTTTCGAGGTAGAGCCTTCCGTCCCCGAAGGCGGCCAGGGCCTCCGCGCGGGCCGAGGCGACGGCTTCCTCGATGTCTCCGGGCGAATCCGCCCGGCGCATCCCGCGCCCCCCGCCGCCGCCGGCAGCCTTGATGAGTATCGGAAATTCGAGGCGGTCTGCTTCGGCCTTCCATTCTTCTACCTGCCAGCTACCGGCATCCCCCTCCGGCGGAGCCGCCCCCGGAATAATCGGAACCCCCGCTTCCGCTGCAGCTACGCGCGAGGCGATCTTGTCGCCCGCCGCGCGAAGGGTCCCGGGCTCTGGGCCAATGAACACGATCCCCACCTCTTGGCAGGCCTCGGCGAAGGGGGCCTGCTCGCTGAGGAAGCCGTAGCCGGGATGAACCGCATCGACCCCGCAGTTGATGGCGGCCCCGATGATTCGCTCGATGTTCAGATAGCTCTCGGCGGGCGCCGCCGGGCCGATGAGGTGAGCCTCGTCCGCCAGCCGCGTGTGAAGCGCACCCTCGTCAACCTCGCTGTAGATCACAGCCGAGCGGATTCCCATATCGCGGCAGGCGCGGATGATCCGGCAGGCGATCTCGCCCCGGTTCGCGATGAGGATTTTAGAGAACATGGGAGAACACTTGAGAGGAGACGCCTAGAACCGGAACTGGCTCGCGCGGCGCTCGGGCAGGGGCGCGTTGAAGGCGGCCGAGAGGCCCAGGGCCAGCGCGCGGCGGGTCTCGGCCGGGTCGAGGATTCCGTCGTCCCAGAGCCGGGCGCTACTGTAGTAGGGGTGTCCCTGGCGCTCGTACTGATCAGTGATCGGGGCGGCGATGGCGTCCGCTTCCTCGGGGCTCATTTCTTTTTCCTCGCGCGCCAACCGGTCTCGGCGGACGGTGACGAGGACCTCGGCCGCCTGGGGACCGCCCATGACCGAGATGCGCGCGCCGGGCCACATCCAGAGCATGTGAGGCTCGTAGGCGCGCCCACACATGCCGTAATTTCCGGCCCCGAACGAGCCGCCCACGATGACGGTGAACTTGGGGACGCGGGCGTTCGAGACGGCCTGGACCATCTTGGCCCCGTCCTTGGCGATGCCGCCCGCCTCGTAGCGGCTGCCGACCATGAAGCCGGTGATGTTCTGAAGAAAGACGAGCGGGACGCCGCGGCGATCGCAAAGCTCGATGAAGTGGGTCGCCTTGAGGGCGGACTCGCTGAAGAGGACGGCGTTGTTCCCCAAAATCCCGACGGGAATTCCCTCGATGCGGGCGAAGCCGCAGACGAGCGTCGTGCCGTAGAGCTTCTTGAACTCACCGAAGCGGCTTCCGTCCACGAGCCGGGCGATGACCTCGCACATATCAAAGGGCTGGCGCAGGTCGGTGGGCAAAATGCCGTAGAGCTCCTCGGGGTCGTAGGCGGGCGGCTCGGGAGACTCCACCGGGAAGGGGAATTTTTTCTCGTAGGGTATCGCCGCGATGATGTCCCGCGCGACACGCAGGGCGTCGGCGTCGTCCTCAGCCATGTGGTCGGTCACCCCCGAGACGGTGCAGTGAACCTCGGCCCCGCCCAGGGTCTCGGCGTCCACCTCCTCGCCCGTGGCGGCCTTCACGAGCGGGGGACCGGCGAGAAAGATAGTCCCCTGCCCGCGGACGATGACGGCCTCCTCGCACATCGCCGGGACATAGGCTCCCCCCGCCGTGCAGCTTCCCATCACAACCGCGATCTGGGGGATGCCCTCGGCCGACAAACGCGCCTGGTTGTAGAAGATGCGCCCGAAATGATCCCGGTCGGGGAACACCTCGTCCTGAAGCGGCAGGAAGGCGCCGCCCGAATCGACAAGGTAGATGCAGGGAAGGCGGAAGCGCCGGGCGATCTCCTGGGCCCGGAGATGTTTTTTCACGGTGAGGGGAAAGTAGGTGCCGCCCTTCACGGTGGCGTCGTTGGCGACGATGACGGCCTCGCGCCCCGAGACGCGCCCGACGCCCGTCACGATTCCGGCGGCGGGCACGGGCGAGCCGTAAACCTCATGGGCGGCGAGGGGGGAGAGTTCGAGAAACGAGCTGCCCGGGTCGATGAGGTGCCGCACCCGGTCGCGGACGGGCAGCTTCCCCCGCTCGATATGCTTGGCGACGGCTTCGGGTGAACCGCCCCCGGCCGCCTCGGCGAGTTTTTCGCCCAGATCATCGATCAGGGCCCGGTAGGCGCGCGCGCGCTCCTGGAACCCTGGGTCCGAGGTTTTCACCGCGGAGCTGATTCTTTCCATCCCTTAATCGCTCCCGTCCGGAGTCAGGATGACTTTCAGACAGTCCCCCGTGCCGGTAATCTCGAGGCCCGCCTGGACCTGGGAGAGCGGCATCCGATGGGTGATGATGTCGTCGATGGGAAGCGTGGTTCGCGAGAGCATGTCCAGCGCCACCTCGAACTGCACCTGGGGATAGGCCCAGGAGCCGAGGATATCCACATCCTTGTTGCAAACCTGATGGGGCCTGATCTCGACCCCGCCGGGATCGCCATAGTGGCCCACCTCGATGAGCTTGCCCCCCCGGCGAACCAGGTCCAGCCCCTCCTCGAAGGCCGCCGGAACGCCCGCCGCCTCGACCACGACATCGGGACCCACCCCGTCCGTCCACGAGAGCACCTGCTCCTTTCGCTCCTCGCGGGAGAGCGCCGAGAGACTCACCGTTTTTGTCGCGCCGAATTTTCGGGAAAACGCGAGCCGCTCCTCCGACAAATCGACGGCGATGATCTCCCCCGCTCCCATGTTCCGGAGCGAGGCCACCACGAACAGGCCGATCGGCCCCACCCCCATCACCGCGCACCGGGAGCCCGCGCCAAAACCCTCGCCCGCGTAGGGCACCCCCGGCGAGAGGGCGCGGCTGACCGCCCGCTGGGCCACCGCGAGCGGCTCGGTCAAGGCGGCGCGTTCCATCGAGAGGCCCTCGGGAACCTTGAGGACGAAGGCATCGCCCGGAACGTAGACATACTCCGAAAAGGCACCAAACAGATGCGGCGCCTCGGCCGAGGTCCTGAAGCCGAACACGCTGCGGTTCGGGCACAGTTGGGGCCGGTGGGGAACGTGGATGCAGTACCAGCACTTTCCGCACGCCTGGGTCCCCGGCACGACGGTGATGGCGTCCCCCTCCTTGAGCTGGCCGCCCACCACCTTCATCGACCGGTTCGCTTCGGGGCCGATGGACTCGATGATTCCGCTGAACTCGTGACCCGGAATCACCGGCCAGGAAAGATTCATTTTCCCGTTGAACATATGCTTGTCCGAACCGCAGACCCCGACCGCCGATACTTTCAATAGAAGCGCGTCCTCGCTCACCTCGGGTTTGGGGTACTCGCGCAGGGCGATTTCGCCGGGCTGGGTCATCGTGGCGGCCTGGACTGTAGCCATCGGAAGGCTCTCCTTATAAAGAGACCACAAATAAAGGGACCACGAAGAAAAAATCGCGGCAATAAAAATTTCGTCGGTTGTGTTGCAGAAGCAGGTTCACATCCGTAATCTAACGCATCTCTCCGGTGCGCAACAGCCACGCCGCCCGGAGCTATCGCCACCACAAATGGAGGATGCGCCGTTGGCTCTCGAGAAGACGCTCGCCATATTCGGCTATCCGCTGGGCCATACCATGTCCCCGGTCATGCACAACGCCGCCGCCGAGGCGCTGGGGGAGCCCTATCGATCCCTGGCTTATGAGGTCCGCCCCGAAAACATCGAGGCGGCCTTCCGGGGAGCATTGACAATGGGGTTTGGGGGGCTCTGCATCACGATCCCCCACAAGATGGCCATCCACGGCCTCGTGGACGAGTTGAGCGAGGACGCCCGCGTCATGGGGGCGGTCAACGTCGTCACCTTCGGAGAGGGCGGAAAAACGGAGGGCCACAACACCGACGGCATCGGCTGGGCGCGTGCGCTCGAGGAGGAGACCGGCGAAACCCCCGAGGGGAAGCGGTGCCTCCTGCTTGGGGCCGGCGGGGCCGCCCGTGCGGTGGGCGTGAAACTCGCCCAGAGCGGAGCCGCCCACATCGAGATTCGCAACCGGACGCCCGAAAAAGCCGTGGCGCTCGCCCGGTTCATCGAGGCGAACATCTCCGGCGCGAAAGTCTCGGGCGGCGGGCTCGGCGATCTGGCCGGGGCTGCGGCTGACCGCGAGATCATCGTCAACACCACGAGCCAGGGAATGAAGGGCGACCCCGAACGCGAGGCGGCCACTCCTCTTCCCGAGGAAGCCATCCCCGAGGGGGCCATCTGCACCGACGCCGTTTACAATCCTGTGGACACGGCGTTTCTCCTGGCGGCGAAGCGCCGGGGGGCCCGGACGGTGAGCGGCATCGGCTGGTTCGTCAACCAGGGCGCGGCCGCCTGGGAATTATGGACCGGCTCCGGCATGCCCAAGGACCTGGTCCGGAAAAAAGTCCTCGAGGCGCTCGCCGCCGCCTAGACACCGCCTAACGGGCCTGGCGGAAAATTTCCCGCCGCGCCGCCGCGACCACCGCACACGATGAGGAATGAAAGCATGACCGCACCGCTCGACGGCCTGAGAGTCTTGGACCTTTCGCGAATCCTGGCCGGACCCTTCTGCACGATGATGCTCGGCGACATGGGCGCCGAGGTCATCAAGGTGGAACACCCCCGGGGCGGGGACGACACCCGGAGCTGGCCGCCTTTCTACGAGGGGGGCGAGAGCACCTACTTCCAGTCCGTCAACCGCAACAAGAAAAGCCTGACGCTCGACCTCAAGGCCGAGGAGGGGAAGCGAATCCTTCACAAGCTCGTGGAGAAATCCGACATCTTCATTCAAAACTTCCGGCCCGGCGCCATCGAGCGCCTCGGCTTCGGCTACGAGGAGATGAGCGCCCTCAACCCGCGCCTGATTTACGCCTCGGTGTCGGGCTACGGCCAGACGGGCCCGAACCGGGAGCGGCCCGCCTACGACATTCTCCTCCAGGCCGAGGGCGGGCTGATGAGCATCACCGGGGAGGAGGACGGAATTTCCTGCAAGACCGGGATCGCCATCGCCGATCTGACGACGGCCCTGTTCGCCATCCAGGGGATTCTCCTCGCCGTGATCGCGCGGGAGAAAACCGGGCGGGGCCAGTTCATCGACATGGCCATCCAGGACGGTCAAGCTGCCCTCATGAGCCACGCCGCCGGGAATTTCTTCGGGACAAGAACCCCGCCGGGCCGTATGGGAAACCGCCATCCGAGTATCTGCCCCTACCGGGATTTCGCCTGCTCGGACGGCGCACTCATCGTCGCGGCGGCCAACGACAGCCTGTGGGACCGCTTCGCACGCGCCATCGGCCGGGCTGATCTGGCCGACGACCCGAGATGGAAGACGAACGACGACCGGGTGAAGGGGCGCGACGATCTCGAGGCGGAGATCGACAAAATCCTCGCGCGAAAGACCCGCGCCGAATGGGAGGAAATCGTCTCCCGGGCCGGGGTCCCCTGCGGGCCGGTCAAGAATATCGGCGAGGTCGCCTCGGACCCCCAGGTCCTCCACCGGGAGATGGTCATCGAAATGGCGCACGCCAAGACGGGCACACTCCGGATGATGGGAATCCCGGTCAAGCTCTCGGACACGCCGGGGGAGGTGAAGCTGCCCCCGCCGATGCTCGGCGAGCACACCGGGGAAATCCTGGGGGACCTTCTGGGCGAGCCGGACGAGCGGGTCGCCGCCCTGAGGCAGAGCGGCGTGATCTAGGCGGCTTTCGTCCCGGTTGATTACGGGCTAGGATGAGAGCGTAAAAACCCATCATTATCCAACATTCGGGGAAGGAGTCGAGCCCTGCGAACCATTACCTATTCCGCGAATTTCACGCTGGCGACGACCCTGTGGTGCGTGAACAGGTGCGGCTACTGCAGCTTCAGGAGCGACGCGCCGATCATGGCGTCCCTCGATGAGTGCGAGCGCATCGGCCGGGCGGCCCTCGAGGAGG
>JAPYQX010000301.1 GCA_029937135.1 Nitrospinota bacterium | reverse complement strand
CATCTAAGGTCAATGAGTTGCCCATACTCCCGGGCGATTTTCTTTATCATGATTTTGAGCACATCGTCAACGGAGAGGGAGGACGTGTCCAGCCGAAAGGCATCCTCTGCCTGTATCAAAGGGGCTTGGGCCCGGTGGCGATCCCGGCGGTCCCTTTCCCTGAGGCTTGCTCCCAGCTTTTCGGGGTCAAAATCCGCCCCTTTTTCCCTCAATTCCTGAAATCTTCTCTGAATTCGGACCTCAACGTCCGCATCCAGGAAAAATTTAAGGCGGGCAGCGGGAAATACGACCGTTCCGATATCCCGGCCGTCGATCACGGCCCCTCGATCACGGCCATAACTGCGTTGGAAACCGAGGAGGGCCTCCCTCACGCCCGGATGCGTGGAAACCTTTGAAGCAGCTTCACTTATGCGTTCTTCACGTAAATTATCGGTCGCATCCCGGCCATTGAGAAAATTTCTCCACCCGTGGGGCGTCTTTCGGCACTCAAAGGACAGATTGAGAGCCTGGCGAGTCGCTTCCTCCGGGTTTTCGGGGTTTCCGTCCATCTCAAGGACACTCAACCCAACGGCCCGGTATATGGCCCCCGATTCCAGATAATCCCACTGTAGATGGTCGGCGATCCTCTTGGCCATAGTGCTTTTGCCGGAACCCGCCGGACCGTCCACGGGAATCACGATACCCACCCCATTCGCCGGCTTCCCGTTCATTACAACCAGCCCTTCTCGCGGAGCCAATCGTCCCTGCCCTCCTTGGCGCTTGAAAAAGCGCGGTCCATCCCCTCGCTGTCCTCTTCCTCGACCGCCCGCCGGAGGCCTGCGAGGGTCCTTTCAAAAGCGTCCAGGGAGGCTAGGAGCGCCTCCCGGTTGTCGAGGCATATCTCCCGCCACATTTCGGGATTACTCGATGCTATCCGCGTAAAATCCCTGAATCCGCCCGCCGCATACGAAACGCCGCCGCTCTCGAGGGCCATATTAACGAGCGCATACGCTACAAGGTGAGGCAGATGACTAATGTCCGCCAAAATTCGATCGTGGCGCTCCGGATCGAGAATATCCACCCGGGCCCCCACGCCCTCCCAAAGCGCCCGAAGCTTCTCCACCGCCTGCTGGGAGGTAGAGGCGGTTGGAGTAAGAATCGTCCGGTGGTCTTCGTACAAGGTGGGGAAACTCGCCTCGACGCCGGATTCCTCGGTACCCGCGATAGGGTGACCTCCGACAAAGCGAACATTCCCGAGGTCCAGCGATTCGACGGCCCGGACAAACGGCCCCTTGACGCTGCCCACATCGGTGAGAACCGCCTCATGGTCCATCCCGGGAAGAATATTCCGGACGACATCCACGGCCGAGCGAACAGGGGTGCAAACCACAACGATGTCCGAGCCCTTAACGGCCTCCCTGTGATCCGTCTCGAATCTATCGACGACGCCGAGCGAGAGCGCTTTCTCAAGATTTTCCACACTTCGCCCCGCTCCGACAAATCGGGAGACAAGCCCCTTTGCCCTCGCCGCGCGGGCAAGCGACCCCCCAATGAGCCCAACACCGACAATAGTCATTTGCTGAAAAAGTACGCTCATCCGATTACCCGTTCCGCGGCCGGGGAAGAATTGAAGCCCGGGTTATTTGCCCAGGACCGAAGCCAGCGAATTGATCACCCTCAAATTCTCTTCGGGGGTGCCGATTGATATACGCACATGACCGGGGAATCCGTACCCCCCCACCGGACGAACAATCACGCCCTCGCGGAGAAGCCCCTCATAGATTTTCATCCCGTCCCCCACCTCGGCCATGACGAAATTCCCCTGGGTGGGCACGAACGGAATGCCCAGCGCCGCGAGTTCGCGGACGAAATATTCCCGCCCCTCGGCGTTCAGGGCAACGCTCCGGCTCACATGTTTCTCGTCCCCGAGGGCCGCCTCGGCCGCCGAGAGCGCCAGCGAATTCACGTTGAACGGCTCACGCACCTTGTTGACGGCTTCGATGATGTCGGGATGCGCGATCCCGTACCCCACCCGCAGCCCGGCAAGCCCGTAGGCCTTCGAGAAAGTCCGCAGGGCGATGACATTCGGATATTCAGCGAACAATTTCGAGGCGTCCGGATAATCCTCGCGGTGTGCGTATTGATAATAAGCCTCGTCCACCACCACCAGCGTCTCCCCGGGGAGCGCCTCGATAAACCGGCGGAGCGCCTTTTCTCCCACCGCGGTTCCGGTCGGGTTGTTCGGGTTCGCGATAAACACCGCCTTGGTCCGCTCGCAAACAAGCTCCGCCATCGCGTCCAGATCGTGGGTGTAATCCCGCATCGGCGCCGTCCGTATCTCACAGTTCGAGAGTTGAGAAACAATGAGATAGACGATGAACGCGCCATCGGAGAACACAACCGGATCGTCCGGGTCTAAAAACGCATGGGCGATATTTTCAAGAACCTCGTTGGTCCCGTTCCCGATCGTGAAATTCTCGGGCGCCAAACCGTGGAATTCAGCCAGCCTCCGCTTGAGATAGAACCCTCCTCCGTCAGGATAGCGATGGACCCCGGAGAGCGCCTTGCGGACAGCCTCAAGTCCCTTGGGAGAGGGGCCAAGCGGGTTTTCGTTCGAGGCAAGCTTGATTGATGCGGAGATGCCGAGTTCGCGCTCGAGTTCCTCGACCGGTTTTCCCGGTTGATAGACGACAATATCCTCCGCCGAGCGGGAGACTTTAAACTTCATTTCTAGCTCCAATAGTTCCTTCCACTTTCAAGAAATCGTGGGATACGAACCCAGAAGACGGAAAAACTCCACTTTTTCTTTCAATTCCTCAAGTGCGCCGGCCACTTCCGAGTCTTCCACATGGCCCTCGATGTCCATGAAAAAGATATAGTCCCACGCCTCCTTGCGAGAGGGGCGGGACTCGATCTTCGTGATATTGAGCCCCCGCCCGGCGATGGACCCGAGCGCGCGGTGAAGGGCGCCCGCCTCATTCTTGAGAACAAAAAGGAGGCTCGTGCCTGATCGCTCGGCCCTCGGGGCGGGCTCTTTTCCCAAAACGAAAAAACGGGTCACGTTGATATTTTCCGTGTCCAGCTTTTCCGCCGCCACCTTGAGCCCGTATTTTTTCGCGGCCAGTGCGCTTCCCAAAGCCGCCAGCTCGGGATTCTTTCCCGCCTCCCGGGCCGCCAGGGATGTCGAAGCCACCTCCTCCACCTCCACCTCCGGCAGATTTTCCCGAAGCCAGCGCTGGCATTGGGCCACGGCATGCGGGTGGCTCAGGACCCGGCGGATCGCCCCAAACTCCACCGCATTGGTGAGCAGGTGAATGTCTATGGGAAGCGAAATCGAGCCCGCGATGACGAGAGGGGAATCGATAAGACGGTCAAGGGTGATGTTGACCGTACCCTCAAGTGCGTTTTCGATTGGAACGACGCCCATGTCGGAGCGCCCCGATTCGGTATCCTCGAAAATCGAGACAATTGTCGGAGCCGGTATATATTCGGCCTCCTCGCCGAAATGGCGCAACGCCGCTTCGTGCGTAAAAGTCGCCTCGGGCCCCAGGAAACTAACACGGATTTTTTCGGCCATATTTTCCTCTACCGTCATTCTCCACCATCACTTACGGTCATCGCACCGAAAGCGGCAAAACCCTTGCGGAAAGCGATAGCCAACAAGAGCAGCGACGGGCAATCCCCTCCTGCTCAATCGGGGAGCGGCGATTAGAGATACTTGTTGAACCAGTCGACCGCTTCCTTCATTCCGATCTCGTGTAAATCCGGCCGGACAAAATAATAGCTCTCATAGTGCTGCGCTCCCGGCAA
>JAPYQX010000300.1 GCA_029937135.1 Nitrospinota bacterium | reverse complement strand
CGCCATGAGCACCACCTGGTCCGCACGCCGGGCCACCTCCTGATTCAGGCGGCCGAGCGCGTCACGGAACCGGCGGGCGAGTTTACTCTCCGGAATCACGCCCATGCCCACCTCGTTCGTCACCAATACAAGATCGCAGGGAGGCCGATCAAGGGTCTCTAGAAATGCGATCACCTCCGGGTACGAATCTTTATCCTTACCGCGATGATGCATCAGGTTCCCCAGCCAGACGGTAAGACAATCCACCACGGCCACCCCCGTATTACCGGGGATCTTGCCCAGTGCGCCAGCGAGATCCAGCGGCGCCTCGAGGGTCTCGAACGAATCCCCCCGCTCGCGCCGGTGTTCCCGGATCCGGGCGCGCATGCCATCGTCAAAGGGCTCGGCGGTGGCGATATAGACCTTTCCCCCCCCGCGGCGGCCGGCCATCTCCAGCGCGTGGCGGCTCTTGCCGCTTCGCGCGCCGCCGGTAATCAGGACAACCTCGCTCATATCAATCACCTGAGTGTGACCAAGCATAAAAGCATCGCCACTCGGAAAGCAAAATGCTTGACACCCCGGAACGGGAGGTGTTAGCTGTCGGGAATTCTGCAGGGTGCCCCGAGGGGGCTTACGGGAAGCCGGTGCGAATCCGGCGCGGTCCCGCCACTGTAATCGGTCATGCGCGCTTACGATGCCACCGATGCGAAGCATTGGGAAGGCGAGTGCGATAAAGGCCGTCAGCCAGGATACCGGCCTGCAGGATTGGAATCGGATTCTCCTCGTGGATTGGGAGCACTGGTCATGGGCTTGTCTCTTTTGATTTCGCATTCCGAGAGCCACCCCGGCGCACCTCCCCCGCGAACGAGAACCCTCCACCGCTAAAGGCTCTGTCTTAAACCGTCGCCGCTCCCGCATCACGGGAGCTTCTTCGGAGCAAGGCCGAAGCCGGAATTTTTGCCCGTGTGCGAGGCGGGCGCCACAACCTGTCCGAGGTGCGGCCAGTGAAACGAGAACATGGGAGCGCTTCAGATCGATCCCTGCTCGACTTCAGCTCGAACGTCAACCCGCTGGGACCGCCCGCGTCGGTGCTGCAAGTCCTCGACCAGAGCGCGGAGTTGATCACCGCCTACCCCAGCCCGGACGCCCGCGAATTTCGAGCCGCCGCCGCCGAATATCACGGCGTCCCGCCCGAGTGTGTCCTCGCGGGAAACGGCGCCGCCGATTTGATCTACCTCGTCACCCGCCTCTTCACGGGATCGCGGGCGCGGGTAATCGTTCCCGCCTTCACGGAATACGAGGACGCCCTCGAGGCGGCGGGTATCCCCGTGAACCGGGGCGAGGCCGATGTCACTTTCCTCGCGAACCCGACGAGCCCCGAGGGAAGGCTGATTCCGCCGAGTGAAATACTCGATGTGCCGGGCGCGATCGTGGCCGACGAATCGTTCATGAATTTCGCGGGTGAGGAGCACTCCCTCGCCTCCAGCGCGGCGAGGGACCCCCGGCTCATCGTGATTCGATCGCTCACCAAGTTTTATGCTATCCCCGGACTGCGGCTCGGGTATCTGATCGCGCCTCCAGAAACCATCGCCCGCCTCAAACGGCTTCAACCTCCCTGGAGCGTCAACGCCCTGGCCCTCGCCGCGGGAATCGCCGCGCTCGCCGACCGCGAATACGCCGCGCGCACCCGCGCGCTCATCCCCCGGCTCCGCGCGGAACTGGCGACTGGCCTTGAGGCGCTGGGGCTCGGGCCGCTTCCCTCGGCAGCGAATTTCATTCTCTGCCGCGTCCCCGACGCCGCCCTTTTTTGCCGGGAACTTCTTGAGTCCAGCATAGCGATCCGGAACTGCGACTCGTTCACCGGCATCGAAAAAAACCGCTTCGTCCGCTTCGCCGTCCAGACCGGCCTCGACAACAAGCGTCTGCTGGACGCACTCAGGGAGATTGCGCGGATATGCCCGGTCAAACGCTGATGATCCAGGGGACCGGCTCCCATGTCGGCAAGAGCGTCATCGCGTCGGCGCTTTGCCGAATTTTCCGGCAAGAGGGCATCAGCGTCGCCCCGTTCAAGGCCCAGAACATGTCGAACAACGCTTTTGTCTGCGCCTCGGGCGGCGAGATCGCCCGCTCCCAGGCGCTCCAGGCCGCCGCCTGTGGTCTCGAGCCGTCGGTGGAGATGAATCCTGTCCTCCTCAAGCCCTGCACTGACGAGGGGGCGCAGGTCATCGTCCGGGGCCGCCCGGCCGGGGTTATGAAGGCCAAAGAGTATGAGCGCTTCAAGCCCACGCTCCGGCCAACTCTCTTCGAATGCCTTGACAGCCTCCGGGAGAGGTACGAGCTCATCGTCATCGAGGGAGCGGGCAGCCCGGCGGAGATTAATCTGCGCGAGAACGATATCGCCAATATGAGCGTCGCCGCCCTGGCCGATGCGCCGGTTATCCTCGTCGGCGATATCGATTTCGGTGGGGTGTTCGCCCAGCTCATCGGCACGATGCACCTCCTCCTCGAGGAGGAGCGCGCCCGCGTACGCGGGTTCGTGATCAACAAGTTCCGGGGGGACATGGACATTCTCCGGCCGGGTCTCGATTACCTCGAAAAAGAAACCGGGCGGCGCGTCTTCGGCGTGGTCCCCTATTTCAAGGACATCCGCCTGCCCGAGGAGGACCGCATCCCCGAGCGGAGTCTAGGCGGTGAGGCGGGCAACGGTGCGGCGAGGGGCGGCCCTGTGCGGATCGACGTGATCCGCCATCCGCGCATCGCAAACTTCACCGACTTCGACGCCCTCGAAGCCGAGCCCGATGTCTCCCTTCGCTACCTCGACAGCCCTGCGGCAGAAATTCCCGACGCCATCCTCATTCCCGGAACAAAGAGCACGATCCCCGACCTGCGGCGGCTCAAGGAGGCCGGATTCGCCGCCTACATTTCCCATTGCAGGGAACGCGGAGGGACCATCGCCGGAATTTGCGGCGGCTACCAGATGATGGGCCGGCTCATCAGCGACCCCCGCAACATCGAATCGGTAATCGCCGAGGAGGAGGGTCTCGGCCTTCTGCCCACCGAGACCCTGTTCAATGAGAAGAAACGCACCGCCCGTGTCCGCGCGATTCACATCGAGAGCGGGGCCGAGGTCAATGGTTATGAAATTCACATGGGCGAGACCCGTGGGGAGGCGCGGCCCGCGTTTCAGCTCACCGAGCGCCTGGGAGGCGAAATACAAGAGATGGACGGCGCCTCGGCGATGGACGGCCGCGTTTGGGGAACCTATATCCACGGTGTTTTTGACAGCCCCGCGTTTCGCAGGCATTTCATCAACCGCCTTCGGGCCGAAAAGGGAATGGAAGCAGTCACTTCGGCAACCGGCATCGACCTCGATTCGGATCTCGACCGGCTGGCGGACCGGGTCCGGGCAGCGCTGGACATTGATGCCATCCTAGAAACCGCCATGAGCCAAAAATGGACGAGCTGACTCTTTGGATAGCAATCGCTCTTGTGATCGATCTCATCGCGGGCGATCCGAGGTGGATGCCCCACCCCGTCCGCCTCATCGGGCGGGCGGCCACCGCCCTTGAGGCCGCTCTATCCCGGCGGTTTGGCCGGGGCCGCTTGCCGGGAGCCTGCCTGACGGTGTTGGTGGTCGGCGGGGCGTATCTCGCGGCATGGGCGATTCTCTACACCGCCGGACGAATCGACGGGCGGCTGGCGGCGGGGCTGGGCGTTTATTTTCTTTACGCCTCCTTCGCCGCGCGGGACATGGGCCGGCATGGGTCAAATGTTTTTCGCGCCCTGAAGGAGAAAAATATCGAGGACGCCCGGCAGCTCCTCGCCC
>JAPYQX010000299.1 GCA_029937135.1 Nitrospinota bacterium | reverse complement strand
GAACAAGGGCGGCGGCGGCGGAACCTGCGGGCCAGGCTTCGGGCGCTCTACATGGGCGGAAGCGCCGGGAGTGTCCGGTTAATTGTCATGTCCCGGTCGATGTGGGACTTGATGGACCGCTGGTCGCTGGTGACCCGGCTGGCTCGCCACGATCAGCGGCTCCTCGGCCGATACCGGGCGGCCGAGCAGCGTCTCCGCCGCCTCGAAGCCGCCGCGGCCGAGGAGGTGGGGCGGAGAAAAAAACTCAAGGGAAAACAGGCCCGTGCGAAAGGCCGGGTGGCCCGCTACTATACGCGCCGGTCGCGGCGGTTGGCGCGGCTGGAGAAAAATAAGACCCGGCGAAAGGCGTTGATGGGAGAGCTTGAGAACTCCCGCGACGCCATGCGCGACGCTATCGTTTCGTTGATGAGGGTCCGGGACTCGAAAATCGACCGCAAAGCCGCCATGTTTGATAAACTGGAGGGGCGCGTCCCTTGGCCGGTCAGGGGCGAGCCCCAGCTTGGGGACCGGGCGGGGGGAAGCCGGGGAATTCGAATTCGCGCCCCAAGGGACGCCCCGGTTCAGTCGGTGGCTCCGGGCGAGGTCGTTTACTCGGATTGGGTCCGGGGGTATGGTCGGCTGTTGATTCTTCGCCACGGCGAAGGCGTTTACACGGTATACGGCGGGGCCCGAAAAGTCCTCGTCGAGCGGGGTCAGAAGGTGACCGGAGGACAGGTGATCGCCCATGTGGGCGCGACCGGCGTCCGGGGGATACCGGCCCTTTACTTCGAGATACGTAGGGGGTCGATACCGCTTGATCCGCTCCGGTGGCTTTCGCCCCGCCGCTGAAATTTTGTCAGAATTTCACTAGCCGCGTTCCTGGGAGTGTTCGATATGTCGAAAAAACGTCAGGTGGGCAGTTGGATGTTGTGGCTTGCCGCCGCTGGCGGCCTTGCTGTTGGGTTGGCCTTCAGCCCCATGAGCATCACATCGGCACGCGAGGGAGGAACCTATCCCGAGCTTCGCACTTTCACCGAGGTGCTCTCTCTGGTCGAGACGAACTACGTCAACGAGATTGAGGGTAAAAAGCTCATTCGCGGGGCGATACGGGGCCTGCTGCGCACTCTCGATCCGCATACGAGCTACATGTCGCCCGAGTTTTATAAAGAGATGCAGGTCGAGACATCGGGCCGCTTCGGGGGCCTCGGAATCGAGATCACCGTGCGGAGCGGCGTATTGACGGTGGTCACCCCCATCGATGACACCCCTGCCTTCCGAGAGGGAATCAAGGCGGGCGATCAGATCATTGAGATCGAGGGAAAAAGCACCAAGGAGATGAACCTTCAAAACGCCGTGAAGATGCTCCGCGGGGTTCCCGGATCGAAGCTGACGATCACGGTTTTCAGAAAGACCGCAAAAGAACCCCTGAAGTTCACGATCACCCGCGAAGTCATCAAGATAAAGAGCGTCCTGAGCCGCATGGAGCGCGGCGGGGTCGGCTATGTGCGTATCCGCAGCTTCCAGTCCTCGACGGGCGATGAAGTGCGCAAGGCCATCGAGAAACTGGGCCCGGAGGAAATGAAAGGCCTCGTCATCGATCTCAGGAACAATCCGGGTGGGCTACTCTCTCAGGCGGTTTCGGTCTCGAACCTGTTTCTGGGAGCGGGCAAGCTCATCGTCTATACCAAGGGACGTATCCCAAATCAGGGAAACCGTTACACTTCCTCGGATCAGGATCCGAATTTCAAAATGCCGATCGCCGTGCTGGTCAGTCCGGGAAGCGCCAGCGCCTCGGAAATCGTGGCCGGGGCCTTCCAGGACCTCAAGCGGGCCACCATCGTCGGCGAAAAGACCTTCGGCAAGGGGTCGGTTCAGACCATCGTACCGCTGACAGATGGCTCGGGCCTGCGGCTCACCACGGCGCTCTACTACACGCCCAACGGAAGGCTGATTCAGGGCAAGGGTATTGAGCCGGATATTATCGTCGCCTCCCCGGCCACCGTCTCCCGCCGGCGAATTGTCAGGGAGAAGGATCTTCCCCGCCATCTGCCGGGCGAGGATGAGAAAAAGGGAATCAAGCCCGGTGAAACCCCCTCCACTAAGGGTGATACCACCAAGGGCGGCGACGGGGGCGCTTCCACCGGAGACGGTTCCGCCGGAGCAGCGGGCGCGCCTGAAGCGAAAGTGAAGGATGTCCAGCTGGAGCGGGCGATCAACCATCTGCTCAATGGCGCCCGGGCGGAAAAGGCGGTTAAATCGGGCGCCTAGCGCTATCGGGTGGACGGAGGCCGATATCGCGCGGCCGTTTTGTTTTCTGGTTGTTTCGCTCGAGGAGGTGCTCGGCTCGATGCCGGTCAGATGAACGCCTCACCGAAGGAGCCTGTTGGTTAAGGGCTCCTTTGGTTTTTAGGGAGCCCGTAGTCGAGGCCTCCTTTGGTTTTTAGGGAGCCCGTAATCGAGGCCTCCTTCGGCTTTTGGGATGAGTTTTCGGAGTGGCCCGAATTTCTGGAGTTTGAAAATTCGGGATTTTTTCGGGGTTTTGGTTTTGTCGGGATTTTGAGGGAGAGGCGTCTTGTACGTTCTGGGTATCGAATCAAGTTGCGATGAAACGGCGGCCGCCGTTCTTTTATTCGAGAACGGAACAGATGCCCCCCGTGTTCTGTCGAATGTGGTCGCCTCGCAGGATGATGTTCACAGCCGCTTTGGCGGGGTGGTGCCCGAGTTGGCCTCAAGGCGCCACCTCGAGTCGATAGACCCGGTGACCCGCGC
Organism: Nitrospinota bacterium; assembly: GCA_029937135.1. Classification (GTDB taxonomy): domain Bacteria; phylum UBA8248; class UBA8248; order UBA8248; family UBA8248; genus UBA8248. The sequence goes on along the minus strand of JAPYQX010000299.1, from coordinate 1,066 downwards.
GGCGCTCGAGGACGCGGGGGTGACGCTCGGAAATCTGGACGGGGTGGCGGCCACCCGTGGCCCTGGCCTGATAGTGGCCCTGTTGGTTGGGCTCTCGGCCGCCAAGGCGTTGGCCTGGGGAAGAGGGCTCCCCCTGGTGGGGGTCCACCATCTGGCCGGCCACATCAGTTCGCTTTTTCTCGAAAACCCATCGCCGGAGAAGGAAGATACGCCCGTGCCGGGCGCCCATGCCGTGCCGGGCGACGAAGCCGCGTCGGGCGCATATGGAGGCCCGCCACCCTATCCCCACCTGGCGTTTGTCGCCTCGGGCGGTCATACGGACTTCTACCGCGTCGAGAGCCAGGGGGATGTCCGCCATCTGGGAGGGACGCTCGACGATGCCGTCGGGGAAGCCTACGACAAGGTTGCGGCCACGATGGGTTTGGGATATCCGGGTGGGGCGCGGGTGGATCGTCTTCACGCGGAATTCAGAGAAGAGCGGGGGGAGGCCGCCGAGGCGCTGAAATTACCGAGGCCTTTTCTTAAGGATCGACCTTATAATTTCAGCTTTAGTGGATTGAAAACGGCTGTGTTAAACTATTTGAAGAAAAATGACTACTACCGGAGCGATCCGTTGCTTGCTCCCTGGGAGCGGCCCCAGGAAATCCCCGTCGATGAGGTAAAATACGTTGCCGCCGGGTTCCAGGAGGCGGCTGTCGAGGTTTTGGTGGAGAAGACGGACGGCGCGGCGAGGGCCCAGGGGCTTTCCGCCGTGTCGTTGAGCGGAGGGGTGGCCTCGAACGGGCTTCTGAGAAAGCGGCTGATGGCCCGCGCCCGAGAGTCGGGCTGGTCCCTTCACCTCCCGGCGCGGCGGTATTGCACGGACAACGCGGCGATGATCGCCTGTGCGGGCGGGTTCTCGCTCCTTCGGGAGGGGGCTGGGGCGTTCCGGGATTTTTTGGACATGGACGCCGATCCCTCTTGGGAACTTTAGTGATTCGGCTGGGAATTTTAATAACCCGGCTGGGCACGTTGGTCCGGCCTGGTGGTGTTTTGGCTGGTTGGGATATTTAACCCAGCCCCGTAG
>JAPYQX010000298.1 GCA_029937135.1 Nitrospinota bacterium | reverse complement strand
GGGCAACATCCTCGACGCGGAGGTTCTCGGGTCCCTGATCGAGGATTGCGACGAGGTCTATCATTTGGCGGCTGCCGTGGGCGTTCGGCTCATTTTGGAGAACCCCGTCGAGACCATCATGACGAACGTACGGGGCACAGAAGTGACCCTGGATCTGTGCCGAAAGCATTCGAAGAAAATTTTCATCGCCTCGACCTCCGAGGTTTATGGAAAGAACAAAAACGGCCCCCTCGGCGAGGACGACGACCGGATTCTGGGAACGACCAAGAAGCAGCGGTGGGCCTATGCCAATACGAAGACCCTGGATGAATTCCTCGCGCTGGCCTATCACAAGGCCTACGATCTGCCCGTGGTTATCGCCCGGTTGTTCAACACCGTGGGGCCCCGGCAAACCGGGCGCTACGGAATGGTGATTCCGAATTTCGTTCGGGCCGCGCTGGACGGAAAACCGATTCGCATTTTCGGGTCTGGAAAACAGTCGCGCTGCTTCGCCCATGTGAACGATGTTGTGAAGGGCATTGTCGATTTGATGGAGCACCCGGACGCCGTCGGGGATGTTTTCAATGTCGGCAACAACGAGGAAACCACCATCGAGGGGCTTGCCCTCCGGGTGAAGGAGCTTTCGGGTTCGTCCTCGGAGTTGCAATACACCCCCTATGAAGAGGCCTACGGGGACGGATACGAGGACATGGAGCGGCGTGTCCCCAGCTTGAAAAAAATCAAGAGCCTTATCGGGTACGAGCCCCGCGAGCGGCTGGACGATATTCTCCAGTCGGTGATCGCGTATTTCAGGGAAAACGCCTCGGACAGTTAACGGGCGCTGCCGCCGGCCCGGGAGCCGCGGACTCGAGAATCGCCGTGTTGTCCGGCGCGCGGGATTAACCTTGGAGATGTGTCCGGATGGATCGTGTATTGGTGACGGGGGGCGGGGGGTTTATCGGCTCCCATCTGGTCCGTGCGCTTCTCGCCGAGGGCTACGCCGTCCGAGTGGTGGACAATTTCTATTCCGGCCGGCGGGAAAATTTGGGCGATGTGCTGAACGACATCGAATTAATTGACAGCCCGGACGGAATCGTTTCGGAAAAAATTTGCGGCAAGGCCGTGCAGGATGTGAAATTCATTCTCCACCAGGGGGCGATACCGTCGGTCCACCGCTCGCTGGAGGATCCTGTCCTCACCAACCGGGTGAATGTCGGGGGAACGCTGACCCTTCTCGAGGCGGCGCGCAAGGCGGGGGTTTCGCGGTTCGTCTATGCGTCGTCTTCCTCGATATACGGGGACGCCGAGGGCGATATCCGGAGCGAGGAGGACGCCCCTCAGCCGCTCTCGCCCTACGCGGTCTCGAAGCTGGCCGCTGAGAGATATGCGGTGATGTATCACCGGCTGCACGGGCTCGAGACGGTGGGCCTTCGCTATTTTAATGTTTTCGGACCACGCCAGGACCCGAATTCCCCGTATTCGGCGGTGATTCCGCTTTTTGCCCGGGCCCTTCTGGCGGGGGGATCTCCCCGGATATTCGGGGACGGCCATCAATCGCGCGACTTTACGTTCATCGACAACGTTGTGGCGGGGAATCTGCTTGCCATGAAGGCTGGTGGCGTGGGCGGCGAGGTGATCAACCTGGCGGCCGGAGACAATCATTCGGTGAACGATCTGTTCGGGAAACTCCGGGAAATCATCGGCGCCGAGGGAATCGAGGCCACCTACGCCCCCTCCCGGCAAGGTGACGTATTCCGCTCCCAGGCCGATATCTCGAAAGCGATAAAAATATTGGGTTATGAGGCCAAGGTGTCTTTTGACGAGGGGCTCCGCCGGACGGTGAATTGGTACCGTTCCCTCCCCGATGGAGGTTTATAATGATTCGCGCGATACTTGGAACGCTTCGGGAGCTTTTTGAGTTCATGTGGGTGAACAAGATTTGGTGGATGGCACCCATCGTGGTCGTGTTGCTTCTGTTTTCGGGCCTGATGTTCCTGGCCCAGTCGAGCGCGCTGGCGCCGTTCGTTTATACGTTGTTCTAAGAGCGTTTATACGTAGACTAGAGGGCACGGGTGATGCTGAAGAGGATGTGGGCTGGCTGGAAGCGGCTGGCGAAGAAGATCGCCCGCTTCAACTCCCTGGTCATTTGCACGATTTTTTATGTCGTCCTTCTCCCTCTGGTGGCGATACCTTTTCGCCTGTTCAAGGACCCCCTCCGCCTGGGCGGCCAGGCCGGGTTCGTGGACCGCGAAAAAAAAGAAGCCAGCCTAGAGGATGTCCTTCGCCAGGGATAAAAAAATTTGTACATACTCGGGATAAGCTGTTTTTACCATGACTCCGCGGCTGCGCTGCTGCGAGATGGCGAGATCGTCGCGGCGGCCGAGGAGGAGCGTTTCAGCCGCCTCAAGCACGACTTCGGTTTCCCGGAACTTGCGATTGAGTTCTGCCTGAAGAAGGCGGGCATCGAGGCCGGCGATCTCGACTACGTGGTTTTCTACGAAAAACCCTTCCTTAAGCTTGATCGTCTTCTCAACACCATTCTCCAGACTTATCCCTCGTCGCTGAAAGTTTTTCAAAACTCGATGATCAACTGGTTTGGCGACAAGTTGTGGGTGAAGGGGATCATATACAAAAAGCTGGGCATTTCGCTGGATAAGATTCTTTTCACCGAGCACCACATATCACATGCCGCGAGCGCCTATTTCGCCTCGCCCTTCGAGGAGTCGGCGATTCTCACCGTGGACGGGGTGGGGGAGTGGGCGACAACGACGATGGGCCGCGCGCGGGGCCAGGAGATCACCCTCGAGCGCGAGCAGCGCTTTCCGCATTCGCTGGGTCTCCTTTACAGCGCTTTTACGGCCTATCTGGGTTTCGAGGTGAACGAGGGTGAGTACAAGGTGATGGGCATGGCGCCCTACGGCGAGCCCAAGTATCTCGACGAGGTTTGGAAGACGGTCCGCCGGGAGGGGAACGGAAGCTTCTCGCTGAACATGGACTACTTCATCTTCCACCGCTCGACGATGAACAGTTTCAGCGAAAAGCTCACCGAACTGCTCGGCCCCTCGCGCGAGCCTGAGAGTAAATTTTTCACGCGCAGCTCGGGCTATCCCGCCTACTACGGGCCCAAGCCGGCCGGCTACGAGGAGGCTTGCCGGAAGAACGAGCACTACGCCGATGTCGCCGCGAGTATTCAGCGCGTGACCGAGGAGTTGGTGCTCGACATGGCGAGGGACCTGCACCGTTCGACGGGTCTCGACAAGCTCTGCATGGCCGGGGGCGTCGCGCTCAATTCGGTGGCGAACGCGCGCCTGCTCAAGGAGTCGGGCTTCAGTGAAATCTATATTCAGCCCGCCGCGGGCGACGGGGGCGGCGCGCTGGGGGCGGCGCTTTATGTGCACAACGCCGTTCTCAAGGGCAAGCGCTCGCCGGTGATGAGTCACGCCTACTGGGGCGAGGAGTACAGCGCCGCCGAGGCGGCCGATCAGCTCAGCGCCGAGGGCGCGAAGTGGGAGGAGGTCGCGGACGAGGGCGATCTCCTGGGCCGGGTGTCCGAGTTCATCATGGCGGGCGATGTGATCGGTTGGCACCAGGGCCGTTTCGAGTGGGGCCCCCGGGCGCTGGGCCACCGCTCGATACTGGCGAACCCGACGAGTGAGGCGATGAAAGAGATCGTCAATACGAAGATCAAGTTCCGCGAGCCCTTCCGGCCCTTCGCCCCCTCGGTGCTGGCCGAGAAGGCGGGCGCGTATTTCGACATCGACGAGCCCGAGCGCCACTATCCGGCGCGGTTCATGTTGCTGGTGGTGCCGGTTCGCGAGGAGGCGAAGTCCAAGCTCCCGGCGATCACCCATGTGGACGGGACGGGCCGCCTCCAGAC
>JAPYQX010000297.1 GCA_029937135.1 Nitrospinota bacterium | reverse complement strand
GACCAATTTCATCCGGAATGATACCACGCCCCTTCAAAAAGGCAATTGAGGGACCTGGGTCGCAGGTCTGCCCACCGAATCCGAGTCGGATGGAGCAATCTTTTTATTATCAATCAACTAGATAACCCTCTCCTGCCCTCAGGTGTTGGGCGACACGGCGCAGGAGCTCCTCCACGCTAAATGGCTTGACGATGAAATCCCGCGCCCCGGCCCCGATACAGACCTGGACGGTTTCGGCATCCCCCCGGGCGGTCAGCATGATCACGGTCGGCAGATCGGCTCTCATCATCTTGAACTGGGCAAGCACTTCGATCCTCGTCATCTTCGGCATTTCGTAGTCGAGAATGATCAGGTCGAAGAGATGCTCCCGTACGAGAGCACAGGCGCGCTCCCCGTCAGCCGCAAAAACAAGATCGTGCCCCGCGTCCTGGAGGACGGTCCCCACCAGCGGGTGGAGCATCTCATCGTCATCCACAAAGAGGATCATCGCCATAGCGGCAGCCCTTTTAAATACCCCGGTTAACTTACCGGCGGCGGCACTAAGGCTCGACGACCACCTTGAGCGCACCGTCGATGCGTTCGCGGAAGGTTTTGATCGCGGTGGTGAACTCGCTCAGCGGAAATTTATGCGTCACGAGTTCGGCCAGCCGGAGGGCGCCGCTCCGCGTGAGGGCGAGCACCTCGGGCAGGCAATTCGGCGCGGCCCGCGAACCGACCACCTCGATCTCATCGAGTACAAAACGGTGGAGCGGAAACTCCCCTTTTTCCTGGCTGATTCCCCCCACGACGACGCGCCCGCCTTTTTTGATCATCTCGACCGCCTGGACGATGGTCTGCGCCGTCCCTGCGCACTCGAGTACGACATCGGGGCCGATGCCGCCGGTCTCTTCCCTGACGTATTCCATCACGTCCCGGGAGTTCACGTCCACGGTCTCGAAGCCGAGCGCCTTGGCCTTCTCGAGGCGGCTGCCGCGCCCGGCGACAATGACCCGGCCCGCCCCGAGGGCGCGCGCGCACTGATAGGTGATCGATCCGACCGCACCGGGACCGATGACGACAACGGTGTCGCCCGCCTCGACATTCCCCTGCTTGGTGATGTGGAGAGCGATGCCCGCCGTGTCGAGAAGGGAGGCGGTCGGAAGGTCGATGTCATCGGGAAGCACAGCAATCGAGCGGGCGTTGGCGTTGATGAATTCGGCGTAAGCGCCCTGGGCCGTCATGCCGTACTGGCGGTGACCGGCCTCCATGTTTCCGTAGTTGAGGCAAAGATTGTAGCGCCCCTTCATGCAGTTGCGGCAGTGGCCGCAGCCCACGGCCGAGCTTCCAGCCACGCGGTCGCCCGGCTTGAAGTCGGTGATTCCCGCTCCGACGGCCTCGACAGTTCCGGCCCACTCGTGACCGATGATGAAGGGCCACTCGGGCGGCCACATCGGAAAGAATTTTCCGGACATGATGCCGAGGTCGGTCCCGCAGATGGCGACGGCCCCTACCCGGCACAAAACCTCGGCCGGGCCGATCTCGGGGACGGGGACTTCCCGGAATTCGTATTCATCCGGCCCGAGGAGTACGAGCGCCTCCATGGATTTTCCGGGCATTTCCGCTCTCCCTTTTTCCGCGAGGGCCTCCCCCTAGAGGGGCGTCCTCTCCTTGATGTCGTCCCCGGTCACGTCGCCCATGTAGACATAGCCGGTTTCGGCGACGCTCCCCGAGCCAATATACATTCCAACAGCCTCGACGGGCTCGGTCTCGCTCAGGTTGTATAGCCAGTGCTCGACGCCCTTGGGGATGTAGTGAAAATGGCCGCCGCGCACTTCCACGCGGTCGGAGCCCGCTCCGGCGAGACCGTGGCCGCTGATGATGTAGTAGATCTCCTCGCAATTGTCGTGGCGGTGTTTTTTGTGGACGGCCCCCGGAAAGAAACGCGCCCTGAAAAGCGTGGTCGAGCTACCGTTATGGCTCCCGATCGGGATGCGGAAATCGGTGATCGACCAACCGTCGCCCGCGTCCATGTTCTCCTTGGGCACGTCGTCGAGGTGAACGAGGATGCCCTTGCTGAAGCCCTCGCGCGGCATGGCGAGATCGGCCTCGGTCACGTCGCCCGCGAACTGGTAGCCCGAGTCCTCGACGCTCCCCGCGCCGACGTAGAAGCCAACGACCAGCGCCTCTTCCTCTTTCGTCTCGTTGTGGAAAAAGTGATCGACCCCGGCCGGCATGAGCCGGCAGTGCCCCGCGCGCACCTCGGCCCGCTCGTCGCCCTGGCCGACAACGCCGTTGCCGCTCAGGTAAACGGCGATCTCGTCGCAGTTCGTGTGCAGGTGTTTCTTGTGGGTGGAGCCGGGGCGGAATATCGAGTGAAAAACGCAGGTCGAGCTTCCGCACGCCTTGGTGATCGGCAGGCGAAACTCCGAAATTGCCCAGCCCTCGCCTTTGTCCATGTTCTCGGGTTCAACGTCGTCGATATGAATCAGGGGATATTGAAGGGACATGAAGTTTTCCTTTTTATGGATGAATTATCTAGATCTCTCCCGTTCTTTGCTTGAGATCATCCTCGGTCACTGGTCCCATGTAGTTGAAGCCACTCTCGTCGAGTCCGCCGACGCCGATGTACCAGCCGGGGGCGCAGAGGTCCACGGTGTCGCTGATGTTGGCCAGCCAGTGCTCGGTCCCGGCGGGAATGAAATGAACGTCACCCTCGACAAGCTCTCCCCGGTCGGCGCCCACGCCCGCCAGCCCGTGCCCCTTGAGGATATAACAAATCTCCTCGCAGTTATCGTGACGGTGCTTCATGTGGACGGTGTGGGGGCCGAAGTAGCCCAACATCCAGCATGAGACGACCCCGTGGCTCCGGTTCAAGGGCTCGCAGAAATAATCCTGGGTCCAGCCCTCATCCCGCGACACCTTCACCATCGGAACGGCGTCCTGATGAACGAGGGGATACTTGAGATCGGAGTGGCGCATCGTCCTCGGGGCGTTCATGTCCTCCTCGGTGATGTCCCCCAGGTGGACATGGCCCGCCGCCCCCATGCTCGGAACTCGGTCGTAAAGCCCGATAACAATTAGTGGGTCGTTCCGGCTCAGGTTCACGAGCCAGTGCTCAACGCCCTTGGGGATCAGGTGATAGTGGCCGGGGTGGACTTCCACCCGGTCGGGGCCCACGCCGGCGAGGCCGTGTCCGCCGATGACGAAGTACTGCTCGTCGCAGTTATCGCTGCGCCGCTTCTGGAAGCGATCTCCGGGCCGGAGGACGGCATGGTACATCGTGGCGGAGCAGCCCTCCTTTTCGCTGATGACCACCCGGAACTCGGAGACGGTCCAGCCCTGGCTCTCGTCCATCTTCTCGGGAACCACGTTTTTTATTCGGATATAGGGATGCTCGAACGCCATGAGGTCTCCTATTCTTCCTCACCGATCTGAATCACACCGCGCAGCGTTCCGCCGTCCCCGCCACCCTTGATGAACTCGAATCCTTTTTGAATATCGTCGAGCGGAAAATAATGGGTGACGATAGGGGCGAGGTCGATCTGGCCCGACGCCACGAGGGCAATCGCGCGGTCGAAATCCTCGGCGAGACCGGCTCGCGAGCCGATGACGGAGATATCCTTGAAATAATACGCCTGGGCCGGGATGCCGCCGACCTCGGCCGGCCCGATACCGAACTGGAGAATCACCCCGCCCGGCCGGACCATCTCATAAGCCTGGATCATCGTCTGGTTCGTGCCCGCCGTCTCGATCACCACGTCCGCCCCGAGACCGTCCGTAAGCTCTCGCACCCGCTCGACCGGGTCGGTATCACCGGCGGGGACAATTTCATCCGCGCCCATCTTTTGGGCCATTTCGAGTTTCCACTTGCTCCGTTCGATCTGGAACAGAGTCTCGGCCAC
>JAPYQX010000296.1 GCA_029937135.1 Nitrospinota bacterium | reverse complement strand
ACAGGCTTTAACTCTGTCAGCTTTCAGATGGACCGCATCTTCATGGCACCCTCGAAGACACCCGCGGATCGTCTCCAAATCCTGCGCGACGCGTTCGTCAAGCTGACGAAAAACAAGTCCTTCAAACGCTTCATGCGGAGCATCGGTGAAGGCGTTGTGTTCGTTGGCGGAGCGGATTACGACAAAACCCGCGCCAAGCGCTACAAGGAGTTCACCGCGCTCATCAAGGCGATGACCGCCAAGTAAGAATTCCGAAATCGAGGGGGCCTTCCCGCAGAGGGGGAGGCCCCTTTTTTTCTTTCGCCGCCCGGCGGCTCCCTGGAGACCCGTAATGGCCAAATTCACAAAATTCGTTCACAACACCCGGACCATGAAGGCCCGCCATGCCGGGGGCGATTATTCCACCGCGCGCGGGCCGTTCATCGAGGGCGAGAGATTAATCTTCGGTAAAATCACCATCCCGGCGGGGACGAAGGCCGAGCCCCACAGCCACCCGAACGAGCAGTTCAGCTACGTCCTTCAGGGCCGCGTGCGGATGGTCATCGCCGGCAAATCGAAAATCGCCGTCCCCGGCGACATCATCCACACCCCGGCGGGCGCGGTTCACAGCGCCACGGTCATCGGCGATGAAGACCATATTTTCATCACCTGCAAGGACGCCTCCTGGGGGATTCACGGCATCAAGGCGGGAGAGAGCAAAACAAAAACCAAGAGCGCGGCCAAAAAGGCGGTGAAAAAAAAAGACCGTCCGCAAAACGGTTAAAAAGAAGGCTAAAAAAACCACGAAAAAGAAAACCTCCCGCTAGCCGGCTCTTTCGGCGAGCATCCGGCGCGGAGGAAAGTTTTTGTTCCAGTGGCCTTTGAAACAAACCGAGGGGAGATACACCGATGCAGTATTTCTACAGCACCGATGAAATGGATAAAAATATGGCCGGCGAGGGCTACAGCCCCGCGAAAGGATCGTGGGTTACCGGAGAGAAAATCATCTTCGGGCTCATCACGATTCCGGCGGGAACCAAGTCCGAGCCCCACAGCCACCCGAACGAGCAGTTCAGCATCATCATGAGCGGTCAAATCCAGTCGAAAATCGAGGGCGAATCCCAAACCCTCTCGAAGGGCAATATTATCTACCGGCCCGCCAACGCCATTCATTCCGCCGAGGTGATCGGCGATGAGGATTATGTATTCGTCACCGCCAAGGACACCGCCTGGGGCATCCAGGGTACGCCCTCGGACACGGCGACGGGCGGGGTTCAGCCCAAAGAGGGCCAGATCCCCTACTACTACGATACCTCGAAGATGGACAATAAACCGGCGGGCGAAGGCTACAGCCCCGCGAACGGCTCATGGGTCACCGGAGAAAAAATTATCTTCGGAGACATCACCATACCGGCCGGCACCAAGGCCGACCCGCACAGCCACCCGAACGAGCAGATGATCTTCGTAATCAGCGGGTCCGGCGTAACGGTAATCGAAGGCGAGTCGCACAGGATGAAGGTGGGAGACATCATCCACATTCCGGCGAACGCGGTTCATTCGGCGGTGATCGACAGCGGCGAGGACTACAAATTCATCACGGCCAAGGACACGTCCTGGGGCATCGTCGGAACACCCGCAAAGACCAAATAGACCGGGGCTCTCGTCCGGGGGCCCCGTCATCCAGTCGCCGGGGCCTCTCTTCTACGGTTCGGTCATCCCTCCCGGGAGGTGACGACCACCTTGCCGATGCTCTTTCGCCCCTGAAGGTGCGCGAAAGCATCGACGGCCCGCTCCAGGGGAAAGGTCTCGCCCACGATGAGCCTGATATCCCCGTCCCGGACCATCGCCACGAGGTTGTCTTGCGCCACCCGGACGAGATCCGGGTAACCCGCCAGGTGGGGCCCGAGCCAATATCCGATGAGGGATTTGTTCGAGGAGAGAATGTCGTAGTTGTCAAAACTCACCACATCGCCACTGGCGACCCCGTAGACCACCAGCCGGCCGAAATCCGCGAGCGCCTCCCTGTAGGAGCGATCAAGAACGTCCCCTCCCACGGACTCGAGGATCACCTCCGCCCCCTTTCCCCCGGTGAGGGCGAGGACCTCTTTCACCCAGTCACCCCGCGTGTAGTCGATGGCCGTGCCGCCCAACTCCTCGATAAAGCGGCGCTTCGCATCGCTCGACGCCGTTCCGATCACCCGGGCGCCCCTGACGCGGGCGATCTGAACGGCGAGGGAGCCCACACCGCCCGCCGCCGCGTGCACAAGAACCGTCTCGCCGGGCTGGACCCTGGCCGCCTTGTCGATCAGGTGGACCGCCGTGAGGCCCTGGACGAGCAGGGCCGCGCCCTCCGGGGGAGAAAGCCCCTCGGGGCAAGCGTGGAGTTTGGCCGCCGGGGCGGCGATGAAGTCGGCCAGCGCGCCACCCGCCTGAGAGGTGCCAATCACGCGCTCGCCCTCGCTCCACCCGCCGCAGTCCGGGCCGAGTTTATCGACGATGCCGCAAAACTCATGGCCCAGGATATGGGGCATGTGTATTTCCCTGAGATAGCGTCCCTCCCGGGCCATGATGTCCGAGAAATTCAGCCCGCAGGCCTCTATCCTCACCCGGACCTCGCCGGGCTCCGGCTCCGGGACGGGAACATCCGCGATTCGCATCACCTCGGGGCCGCCGTGCTCCTCAATCTGGAGCGCTTTCATCTGGTTCGCCGCCATTTATTTTTCTCCAACTTCGAGAGTCCAATTTTTAGCGCGAAACTTCGGGCGCGTTTTTACGGGCGCGGCGGCGCTTCCTAGCCTATCCTGACGGACCCGTTTATCTTGCGCCGCTGATCCCACCACTTCCACCGCCGCGGCGTCAGGGTCACGCGCACCCGTACCTTTTGCGCCGAAGGCATATTTACCCACTCCTTCCACATTCCGGGTCGGTAAAAATGATCAATCAACCTTTTGAGGCCTTCGTGATCGGTCCCCATGGGGTCAGTAACGTGCGGCTCGCCCTCGACCATCACCGACCGAAACGGAAACTCGTCGTCATCCACGATAATAGTCATCGAGGGATTTCGCTTCAGGTTGCGCACAGTCAGCGACTCCGCCCCGGTGCTGAGGAAGAAGGTCCCTTCATCGGGATCGAAAATGTAGACGACCGGTACAACGTGCGCGGTGTTATTGGCGCTCATGGTGGCGATCCGGGCCATCCGGGGCGCGCACAAAAACTCGTCCATCTCCCTGGGGCGCTCGGCCATAGGTGGTCTCTCCTCTTTTTCAGACCAAATTCGCTGCGTTTTCAGACCTCATGCATCACGGGACATCCCGATCCCGGCGGCAGGCGGCATGAAGGGGGCGCCGCGATCAACTCGGTAGGGTGCATCCCCTTTATTATGTTAAATTACGCGCATTCACAAATAGGGTTCACATAAATATCCAGGGAGGCTACAGCGTGGCTGACATCATCACGGGAATGATCAAGCGGTATTCGACGGACGACCGGTTCACGATGGAGCCCGATCCGGCGGGAAAAATCATCCGGCTCCGGTTCACCGACGAGAGCTGGTTCGAGATGGAAAAAAACGAGGCGGAAAATAATCTCCGCATCAGCTTCGCCACCTCGAACCGGACCGTCAACGAGGACATCGAACACGCCATCCTCGACAGCAAGGATCCGATCGACGATTTCATTTACGACGGAATGGAGGAAGCCGGCGAGGAAGAAGAGCACAAGGTCGAGCACTATCACGACGGCGTATTCCGCTATGCCGTGGACCTTCCTCTCGACCGCGCGGGCGTGGACGATCAGGCCGCCCGTGTCCTCGACGGGCTTTTCTATACTTTCGAAGAATACGCCGAGGGGGATTGAAACTCCCACGGTTCGCGCCGCTCGCCCCAGCAAGGCCGTCCTGGCGGGGAGCTTACCGGTGGATGCCAC
>JAPYQX010000295.1 GCA_029937135.1 Nitrospinota bacterium | reverse complement strand
ACTTATACCTTTGCGCCCCCGCCTCGCAACGAGTTTGCCCTTATCGTTAAAGGCCCATTGAGTGGCCTTAATGGCCTCGAGATTCCCCCCAAGGAAACCTCTTGAGAACTAATATAATGAGCCCAGAATCTTATTTGTTATGACTTTGTAAGGGGGGTTTAATATTTAACTAACATTCACGATACGAGACTTTCTCCATAACTCACCAACAGATAGGTATCAGCCCCAATTAATGACCTCAAACAATTTTCAGGGCCATTGAAATTAATTACTTGAATTGAATCTTTCATCCATGTTTATTCCCAATTCATTGTGGGGTGGCCGGGAAATCAGGGGTATGGAACGAAGGGGCAGCCCAACGACGCCTCCTCCGGCTCCCTCAAGGGACAACGCAATTCAAAATTCGCCCGGCGGACTTGGTGCTGAAATTCGCCTGGCCGCCACGGAAAAAACCCGGGCGAGCGATATTTTAGCTGGAAAATTCACTAATTAAATGTATAACAAAATGATTTCATTCATGAGCAATTTCAATCGGGGGTTTTTGAAATGAAAGTAGCCGTAAGCGGGGCCAGCGGATTTTTAGGTAGCTATGTGAAATCGGAACTTAATCGGCGGGGACACCAGGCACTGGGATGGTCACGCCGGGAATACCCCGGCTGTACGGCATTCGATATTGCCCGGAGCGATCAGCTTGAAGAGGTAATCAAAACCCAAAAACCGGAGGCGCTTATTCATCTTGCCGCGATTTCCGAGGTCGCTCAGTGCCAAAACTCTCCTGCGTTGGCACGAAAGATTAACGTATCGGCGGCGGAGAAAATCGCCCACCTCGCGGCACGATACGGCTTGAGACTGGTTCACGTTTCCACGAATCAGGTGTTCGATGGAAGCCGCGGCGGATGGCGTGAGGACGATGAAACCAATCCCCTCAATATCTACGGTGAAACCAAGCTTTCCGGAGAAAACCGGGTTTTACGGGCCTTCCCGGAGGCGGTCATCGTGCGTCCCTGCCTGATCACGGGTATCGCTCCGCCCGGCCGCCGCTCCTCGACATCAGATATTCTTGACAAACTGCGAAACGGTGCCCCCCTGAAAATGTTCACTGATGAAACAAGAAGCCCCGTGGCGGCATCGGACGTTGCCCGCGTGGTAGTGGATTTGGCCGAGAAACCGGAAATTTCCGGTCTTCTTCATTGTGGTGGGGACGAGGCCCTGACGCGCTTTGAAATGGCATCCCGGCTGGCCGAGACGGGCGGGTATGATAGAAGCCGGATAGAAACAGCCACACGCGAAGAGATGGGAATGCACTTGAACAGGCCCACGGATCTGAGTCTTGACAGCTCACGCCTGAGAAAAGCCCTCGGATGGGCGCCTCGCTCAGGATTGAATTAGCCCTTTTTCGAGAATTGGATTTCAACCACTCTCACTCACCGCAGGACAAACACACACCGCAACACCTCCGATAAAAAGCATTTTTGGTTTCAAACATTCGGCCAAAGGGGATCTGTCCGGTTATTCAGACCGCCCGAAGGGTGTTCTTCAAGGTAGTCATAAATATTCCCGACCCCGCCTCTTCTCAGCATAACCAGACGATCACCAAGCTTGGGACTGTTGAGATCGGTCTGATAAATATCGTGGACCCGATCTTGAGCCTCCTCCCTGCTGAGCCCTTCCTCCCTGAGTGCTTTAACCTTTCCGATTATCTCGGTCATCTTCTCGCGCTGGAGGGGAAACTCATCCTTCCGGCAGGGATCGCCGTGTCCGGGGACATACCAATCCACATCCAGCGCCTCAAGCATGCCGAGCGATTGGAACCACCGCCATACATCCGCCGAATGAAAAGCGACGTTATAGGCGGGGGTCAGATTATCCGCGGTAAATACGACGCGATCCTCAACCGCGTGCATAATTGTCTGTCCTCGCGTGTGGCCCGGGGCGCAAATCAGGTGGAATGTCTTCCCGCCGAGGCGCAACGTCATCCTCTCCCGGTAGGTGATGTCGGGCGGACGCAGCTCATATCCTTCTATAAGAGGTGTACACCCAGGGTCATACTTGAGCATACGCTCTTTTGCCTCTTCTTCATTGGCAAGTGATTTATAAAAATCAGCGAAAGTCACTTCACTCGAAATAATCGTCTCCGCTTTTAGATACCAGTTTGATGCAATATGATCTTGATGATGCTCGGTATTAATCTGGTACCGGAGAGGCCCCTTCGATTCTATAAACTCTCGCCATTTGGTAGCATCGCTAGGCTTCATTGGGCCATCGATGGCGATGACTCCCTCGCTGGTCACAACCATTCCAAACGTCGGGTAGGTGTTCATATAAAAAACATCTTTGGTGAGTTCTTGCATAGCGCTCTCCAGTTACAGTTCGGGATCGAAATTTTCACAAGAAAATATTATCGATTAAGACATATAATGGAACAAACTGACCGGGTTGGATACTCCTCCCGCGACCGGCAACGAAAAGAGGATTTTGAAAGGGAAGAAAATGTATACAGCGACAAAAAATATTGTTCTTCCGACGACCATTACCGGTTCATTGCCCCGCCCCGGGTGGTTCACGGAGAACTTCGGCGGAAGACCCTTCCGCGTCGCCATGACCGATATCAACTTCAGGGAACAGTACCTCGATAATGTTTCCTGCGTGCTCCGCGACCAGGAACGGGCGGGACTCGACATCATCACCGATGGAGACGCCCGCTTCGACACTGATGTGGGCGGCCGCTCCTGGGTGGGATACGTCGTCCAGCGGCTCGAGGGGTTCTCGGGCTACGAGACATCGAAAATCCATGCGAAATGGGGCGGTTCGGTGCCGGGAGAAATCATGTACGAGGTGCTCGAAGCGCGCATGCTCCCCCGGGTGACCGGCAAGATCGGGGCGGGCCCGCTCGAATACGGTCAACTCTGGCGCGCCGCGCAACAAATGACGGACCGCCCCGTCAAATTCGGCTCAATCAGCGCCGATTGCCTCGAATCCATCGTCTCGAATGAGTACTACAGCGACCGAAAAAACCTCGTCCACGACCTGTGCGATGTGATGAACGAGGAATTTCACAAGCTCTCCGATGCGGGTTGCCGGATATTTCAAGTGGAGGAGCCCTGGGTACACCGATTCGATTTCCACGCCGACGACGGAGAGATGTCCATGGAGTTCTATGTGGATGCCTTTAACCGCAGCGTAGAGGGATTGAGGGACAAACTCGAGCTCTGGTGCCACACCTGTTGGGGGAATCCGGCCCAGCAACGCTTCTATGAATCCCATAAAAGCTATGAGCCGGCGCTCGAGTACATGAATAATTTGGATGTGGATGTGTTGACCTTCGAGTGCGCCAGCACAAACGGAATGGACCTCGAAGCTATCGGACGGCAGATCACCAAACCCAAGATCGCCATCGGCGTCATCGACCACCGGAACCTCCAGGTCGAGCGCCCGGAGCAGGTGGCCGATTTGATTCGAAGGGCTTTGATGAATATTCCCGCCGAGCGGCTTTGCATCTCGACGGATTGCGGTTTCGGGAGAGAAGGAATGAGCCGCCGGCACGCCTTTTATAAAATGGTGGCCCTTGTGCGGGGCACGAACATTGTCCGCAAGGAATTGGGCGTTCCCGAAGCGCGGATTCCCGCCACCGACGAGGGTTTCACATTGGCGGAATAGTCAGACTGAGGTAGGTGGCTTCTCGCAACTGCGGTGGAAATTCGGGTGGGCTAATCTGGCTGAGAGTTTGCAGAAGCAACCGGAGATTTCCTGTTATCAGCTACTTGCCTTCCTGCGGACCCACACTTATCCAGTTTTACGCATTTGATTTTTACTTTGGCATTGAGGTGCATCCGAAGCCTTTCGCCTCCTTCTTTTGGGAGTCATTGACGTGCCCCCCTCATATCGGTCCATGTTGGATGAGAGGATTTTCGGTACT
>JAPYQX010000294.1 GCA_029937135.1 Nitrospinota bacterium | reverse complement strand
CTCCCCTACCCGGCCGGGGAGATGGAGGCCCACGCTGTTAACCGCCACGTCAACAATCCGCGCAACGACGACCCCTCATGCATCGAGCCGGCCGGGGAAACCCGTACGGAATCTACTCCTTAGATTTCTCGGCGTCCGCCCCCACCCTATCTTGGGATAAAGGGCGTCAACAGATAGGAGCCGACCTGGCCGGTCTGAACCGTGTTGGTGACGACGCGGGGAATCGGCGCGTGCGTGTAGATGAGATCAGTGTCCGGGTCGCACGAGGATATCTCGACCCTGAGGCGGTGGCCCTCAAGGAACAGGTTGCAGGTCGGAATGATCTCGATAACATATTCCACCGCCTCTCCGGGCGCGACGGGCTCGGCGCTCGTGTGAGGGTGCCAGGGCCGCCAGGGCTCGCTCTTTTCGGTGTCGAGAGCTCGGTGCGAGGCCTTAAGAGCTCCCCGAGTGAGGAGGCGCCGCCCGCCGTCGGGCGACTCGTCCCAGAGGAAAACAAACCAGTCGGTGTCGTCCTGATCCGAGGCGGCTGTGAGGTAAAGCGCCATCGGACCGGTGATCTCGGTGGGGGTGGAGAAGGCCTCGGTCCGGAAGGCGAGCTTGGGCTCGCCGAGCCGGGCGGCACGCGCGCCGGGGTCCATCGTGTAGCTTCGCTCGCCAGCGGAACCCGGATTTTCGCTCAAATCCTCGCCCGAGAGATAGAGCTTGCGCCAGTCGGTGCGCGCAAGGGGCCATTCCCGCTCGCCCCGCCAGATGTCCTCGCCCTGAATGTAGAGGTTGATCGGCGCGCCCTCCCATACACCCGAGTCCATGCCCTTCAAATAGTGGTCGTACCAGCGCAGCGCCTCGCCGTGGTAGACGCCGAAGGGCCGGCGGGGGCGCGCCTCGGGGCCGATGAGCATTTTTTTGGGCGTCGCCTCGGGAACGCCCTCCCAGCCCTGGAACGAGCCCCTGAGATGGAGGCCGAAAAACTTCCAGTCGCACCCGAAGTAGGTGGGTATCTCGACCTTCAAGAGCCCCCGGGCCGATGAGCGCTCCTGGTAATACGCACAGTCAAAAGGGTCCTCCCCGCTCAGGACGCGGCGAAAATGATCGTTGAAACCCGAAAGATCGGCCACGCGGCCGCCCGTGTGGTTGAGGAACATGAGGCTGGTGAACCAGAAACGGCCCCAGGCCGAATAAATCCCACCGTGGTAGTAGGCGTCGCGGTAGAGGTCGGTCGCCGCATCGTAGGGAAAGATGGCGGCAAGGCCCTCGGGCTGGAGCGCGGCCCCGAGGAGCTGACTCATCCCGAAGTAGGAGCAGCCCACCATCCCCACCTTACCGTTGCACCAGGGCTGCCCGGCGATGAACTCGATCATCTCGGCGAGGTCGAGTTGCTCATCGGGGCCCCAGTGGTCCCACGCACCGCTAGAATCGTTCGAACCGCGCACGTCGACGATGACATGAGCATAGCCGCGGGGGACCCAGAACTCAGTCAGGCCCGCCTCGTTCTGCCCGAGGGGGGCGAGGGTTCCCTGGAGCTGACGGGTGTAGGGCGACCAGGCCAGCAGGGCCGGAAACTTCTCGCCCGGCGCGAAGGGGCGGAAAACATCGTAGGCCAGCTCGACCCCGTCCCGGACGCGAAGGCGCCGCGCACACTCGGAATAGACGGAATAGCGCACCTCGGACTGCTCGGGGGTGGGCGGCGCTTCGTTATGGGGATACTGCGGCCAGGCCGAAGGATAGGCCGTTCGAATGCTCTCGGGATTCACGTGCTCGGGGGCTAGCGCCATCGCGGAACTCCTCTTGATATGATGCCGTGTCAAATGAGATAGGAACACCTTTTGGGATATCATCCGCTCCGGAAACGATCAAGGGAGGCACAAGCGCGATGAGCCGGGAAAACGAGGCGATTGAGTGGGCGGCCGGGGCGATCACAGGGGACAAATCATCGGGAGCCGCCCAGCTGGCACTTCTAGGCCTCGATCTGATGGCGGAGGCCTGCGCCGCCGCCTCGATTAACCAGACGGACAACGAGGTGGATGCCGCCCTGCCGAAAATTCTAGAAATGGTCCGGAGGATCGACGGCCTCCGCCCCTCGATGGCCGCCCCCGGCAACTGGGCGCTCATGTTTTATGCCGAATTGCGGGAGCGCCTGAAATCGGCGCCGCCCGACGGTACCAGCGGGACGGGCAGGACGGGCGAGCCCGAAGGGCTGGACGCGCTGGGCCGGGAGATCGCCGATTCCATGAAGGCCCGCATCGCCTCCCACGGCGGACTCATGGCCGAGGCGGCGGAAACCATACTCCGGAACGCGGGGCGCGTAGTCACCCTCAGCTACTCCTCCTCGGTCGAGGAGGCGCTGAAAACCGCAGCGCCCGAGGGATGTGAGATCATCGTCGCCGAGTCGAGGCCCCTGCTCGAGGGCAGGCGGACGGTCGAGCGGCTCAGGCGGGCGGGCCGCGAGGCGCGCTGCGTCACTGACGCTGAGGTGGGCCTGTTCATGCGGGAAGCGGACGCCCTTCTGATCGGCGCGGACACGATCTGCCGCGACACCACCGCCGTCAACAAGGTGGGCAGCCTCCCGGCGGCGCTGGCCGCCCGCCGCTTCGAAAAACCCTGCGCCGTCGTCGCCGACACCTTCAAGATCAGCGGCCGGCTGAACGCGGAGGATGTCATTTTGGAAAAAGGCCCGGGAGAGGAAGTCTGGCCCGGCTCGGGCAAGATTTGCGAGAACGTCACCTTCGAGACGGTCCCCGGCGATCTGATCACCTGCTACGTCACCGAGAAGGGGATCATCGCTCACCACCTGATCCGCGAGGAGGCGGAACGGTGGCGGAGGCTGTGGGAGATTGCAAGGTTGAGCGGAAAACAACCCGCCCCTAAAAACCCTTTAGGAAGAGCTTTCGGATGGTGTTTTTGTTGAGATCGGCGGTGGAGCGGCCCATTTCTTTTTTGCCCTTGAAGACGATCAGGGTGGTCTGCCACCGGACACGGTGCTCGCTCAGGAATTCCTTGTCGGCGTCAAAATCGACCCGGTAGGCCACGGCATTATCGAACGCTTTTTCCTTGACCAGGCTTTTCAGCAGAGGCAACTGCCTCTTGCAGGTCGATCACCAGTTGGCGTGAACGGAGACGAGTACAGTCTTGCCCGCGTTCTTGGACTGAATGTACGCGTCTCGGCTATAAGGCTGCCATTCGATCGCCAGCGCGGCTGACGGAAGCAAAAACGCGGCGAGCAGGGCCGCAGCGATAAAAAAAAACCGTAAAAACGAATCCTCATCATCCGTTGTCTCCCTTAAAAAATACTTTTCACGGCGGCGCGGATGAATTCCCGGTTTATTTTCGCAATGTGACTCACGCTGATTTCCTTGGGGCAAACGGCCTCACACTCAGCGTGGTTGGTGCAATTGCCGAACCCTTCCGCATCCATCTGGCTCACCATGCTCAGCACCCGCTGGGCGCGCTCGGGCGAGCCCTGGGGCAGATGGGCGAGGTGGGACACCTTGGCCGCCACGAAGAGCATGGCCGAGCCGTTCGGACAAGAAGCCGCGCAGGCGCCGCAACCGATGCAGGCGGCGGCGTCCATGGCGGTGTCGGCGTCCTCCTTGGGGATCGGGATGGCGTTTCCGTCCACCGCGCTTCCCATGTTGGCGGTGATGTAGCCGCCCGCCTGGATAATCCGGTCAAAGGCGGAGCGGTCCACGGCCAGGTCCTTGAGGACCGGGAAGGGCGAAACCCGCCAGGGCTCGATGGTGATCTTGTCGCCGTCCTTGTAGCGCCGCATGTGGAGCTGGCAGACGGTGCCCCCATGGTCGGGGCCGTGCGGTACGCCGTTGATGGTGAGAGAGCACATTCCGCAGATGCCCTCGCGGCAATCGTTGTCGTAGGTGATGGCCTCCTCGCCCTTCACGACGAGAGAGTCGCTCAGGACATCGAGC
>JAPYQX010000010.1 GCA_029937135.1 Nitrospinota bacterium | reverse complement strand
GGCGTTGAAAGCGGGCTCTCGAGTTGCCCAAAGAGCAAGTCGGCGGAATTCAACACGGGCATGACATGCTTGAAGGCCTCCGCCAGGTCTCTCCGGTTCTGAATATTGGTGTCGCCGACGAGTAGCATTTTTACATTTTGGCCTTCCCTTGCGATTTCCCGAGGCCATGCCGATATTTCCCTGGTTGTTGAAGCCACTGCACAAACTCCTTCATAAGACGAAAAATATTCCTGCCTGGTGGAGCGATGTGTAAGAACCCGTCTCGCTCCAGCCAAAAGGTCGCCGCAAGTTCATGGGTATGAAATTAAGTTTACCCGATATTCGCCCTGGTAGGCAGGGAAATTGACAGGAGATGGTTGGCGGGAGACTCTACTCGTATCAAACAGTTTTCTTTTTATCGGTGCGCGGTTCAGGTGATCGGATTCTCCCGATTATGGGGGAATGACGGTACACAAGAAGGAAAATGTCATGGCTGAAGAGCGTGGTGAACAAGGTGAGCCGTTTTGTCTTGAAGAGGCGACGATTGACGAGCTGCACGACGCGATCAAGTCGGGGCGGACGACCTGCGTCGAAATTGTTCAGCACTATATAGATCGTTCGCGCGCCTATAACGGGGTCGCCAGCATGCTGGTCACGGAGGATGGCGCTCCGGTTCCGGAAGCGGCGGGAGCCGTTCGCGCGAAGGCGCCGCTTCGCTTTCCGGCGGAGACCGTCAAGGCCTCCACGGTCCTGCCCGATCTCGGCCACTATAAAGGACCGCCACTCGAATACGGGCGAATGGAGGCGACGGCATCTGATCCGGACGTGCAGCAGCAATTCGGAATGATCGCCGGCATCCCGAATGCCGGACAGGTGAATGCCTTGGCCACCCTCAACATACGGGGCGAGCGTTCGGTCACCTGCCGGGGGGACTTCGACCGGCATCCCTCCGAGGGTCCGCTTCCCGCCGGCGCGCCTCCCGTTTGCGACATGTTCCGTAAGTTGCCCGACGCCCTTGAGCGCGCGGCCGAGCTCGACGCGGCGTATGGACGCAATCCCGATCTCGAGAAGATGCCGATGTACGGGGTCGTATTTTCGTTCAAGGATCCATTCGACACGAAAGACATGCGATCCACGGGCGGCGGGGACGCGGACTACGACATCGATTTTCCCTCGCGCGATCATGTGTTGGTCGAACAGCTTCGCGACAAGGGCGCGATCATTTTCGCCAAGGCGGTTAACACGGAATATAACGGGCGGGCGGGCGATCCGGGTGGCCGCCATAAACCCAAAAAGGTGTTGCCCTCGATACTCGGCTATCAGCGCAGCACCTGGGCCGGCAATCCCTCCAACCCCTACGATACGACACGCTCGGCCTCGCTTGGATCGAGTTCCGGTTCGGCATTGTCGGTCAGCACTAATCTGGTGATGGCCAGCCTCGGCGAGGAAACACGAGCATCAACCCGCGGGCCATCGAATCACAACGCGGTGGCGCTGATACTGCCTCACAAGTCGCTGCTCGGTTTTGACGGCGGCGCCATCGGCGCGGATATCTACTGCGACCGCAGCGGCATCATTTGCCGCACGGTCGGTGATTGCGCCAAGGTCCTCGACGCTCTGAAGGACCCTGTCGAAGGTTATTACGATTCGCGAGACCCCTTCACGACCGTGCCTCGCTCGTCAGTGTTGAGCACACCCTACGCGAGCCACACGGCGGAGCCGGGGACGCTTAATGGCATGCGGATCGGGATTATCCGGGAATCAATGGTTTACCCGCCGGGATCGAAAACCGAGGAGCCCATCGTTACCGCCGCCGCGAAGGAGGTTAAGGATATCCTGGGCGGCAAGCTGGGCGCGGCGCTCGTGGAATCGACCGATCCCCTATGGATCCCTGATCCTGACATCGAGACGATGAAAACGGATTTCAGGTGCGCGCTCGCCAGGTTGGTCCCCGTGTTCATGCCCGAATTGTTGTTCAGGCTGGGCGCGGACGGTGAGCCCGTTTTTAAAGAGTTCGCGGCGGCGATTGTTTCAACCGAGTTCATGCCCGGTAAATTCTTCGGGGAGGGCTCCATGCCGCCGATTGATTATATGGTCGCGATGGCGGATGGAAACATCGATCCCCCGTCGAACCTCGATGTCCCCACTGTCCAGGAGCAGGAACTGGCGATGTCGTTCAGGTTCCATATTCCTCAATACCTGAAGCGCCGGGCCGCGGACTGGAAGGCGCTGGGATTCAACGAAACGATTACCGATTTTTCCGCGCTCAACGCACGCTCCAAGTTCTGGGGAGACGATCACCGCGCCGCTTTCAAGAACTGGGAAGAGGTGGCCGACCCGCGAAATCCGCATGGGGAGCGCCAGGGGGTCAACGAGCGTATCATGCTTCGTGAATTGCTGCGCCGAGTGGATATGATGGTAATTATCGAGAACCATCTGGATGCGCTG
This sequence comes from Nitrospinota bacterium, assembly GCA_029937135.1. Lineage (GTDB taxonomy): Bacteria > UBA8248 > UBA8248 > UBA8248 > UBA8248 > UBA8248. The sequence goes on along the minus strand of JAPYQX010000010.1, from coordinate 20,030 downwards.
GTCCGCCTGCACACGCCTTGGCCGCCGGGGTTGATCGGCGGCGCGCCCCAGTACGGCATCCGGAACAACCTGCGTCCCGAATCGTACAATGGCCCGAATGCGGGCCTGACGGAGGTGCTGATCCCGGCGGGCTATGTCACGACTGTCTACGATCCGGTTTTTGGGCTCAGCACGGACGGCAAGAGCTATGTATCGGTTCCGTCCGATGTGCCCACCACCATCCCGGAGCCCGGATTGCCCTTCTCCCTGGTGTTCCGGGCCGAACCGGGCAAGGAGGATGTCATACTGAAGGTCGCCTCGGCGTACGAGGCCGTCTCGAAACGCCGCGTTCCGCCGCCGGCGTTCGGGCCGCTGCCGGCGGGCGCTCGCGGAGCCTGATCTTGATTAGAATCAGGATTTGAATCCTGAGCCGAATCGGGATTGGCGCTCCGATGGTTGGAAGAAAAAGTGACCGGATTTGACGAGTCTTTTCCTCTGTTCGAAGGGAGGCTTTCATGAAAGCAATGAGAGTGCATGCCTACAGCGATACGCTGGATGAGCCCCTGCTGCTCGATGAAATTCCGGAGCCGCGTCCCGGTCCCGATGAACTTTTGATCAAGGTGAAGGCGGCCGGGGTGAACCCCGTCGATCTCTCCATCCGTAGAGGGCTCGCCAACTATGTATCTCATCTCAAGGCGCCCCACCTTCTCGGGAGCGAAATCTCCGGGGAGGTCGCTGATTGGGGCGAGAATGTCTCGGGTTTTGATAAAGGCGAAAAAGTATTTGGATATTGCGGGCGAAGAGATGCGTATGCGGGATATGTGGTTCTGAGGGCCGATTTTGTTTCCCGGCTTCCCGATGGCGTTTCTTTTTCAGACGGGGCGGCGCTTTCGGTGGGTTTTCAGACCGCCTGGCACGCTCTTGTCATACAGGCGAAAGCGGGACCCGGGGAGACGGTTCTCGTTCATGGGGGAGCGGGAGCCGTGGGCATCGCGTCAATCCAGTTGGCCAAGGCCATCGGTTGCCGCGTCCTGACGACGGTGAGTTCCGGGGAAAAGGCCGAATTTTGCCGCTCGTACGGCGCGGACGAGACGATTAACTACCGCGAGGAGGATTTCGCCGGCCGCTGCAAGGAGTTGACCGGTGGCCGCGGGGTGGAGGTTATCGTTGAAGTAGCCGCCTGCGACAATTTTGACCAGGATCTTGATGCCGCCACTCTCCGGGGCCGGATCGTTCTTGTCGGAATGGGTACGGGAAAAGGCCCGATGGCAGATTTCCGGGTGCCGGGCGTATTGAGCAAAAATCTGGCCGTGTACGGGATAGCGGCTAAAAATCTCGAACCGTTCATGTCCGATGTTATCGGCGGCTTGGACCGGATGTGGGGGGCCCACAATTTCCGGGTCCCCGTGGACCGGGAAATGCCTCTGGAGAGTGCGAACGAGTGTCACGAAATTCTTCAGAGCGGAAAGTTCATGGGCAAGCTGGTCCTGACTCTCTAGTGTTTTTTTTCGGGTCCTTCTGGCCGGCTCTTTGCCGTTTGTCATTGTTGTTCAGCCGCTGCCCATGATGGAGATATCCCCGGGATGGAAGTGCTCGGCAGCGGCGCTGGACCATTCTAGTCTATTGATATTAAATTACATACAGATGAATTGACAAATATTCCCCATGAAGAAATAGTGGCCGCTACATCAGAACATCAATATTCCTATCAATTTGGCATGGCTGTGCGAGTGGGCGCTCCGGTATTCCTGCCCGAAGAATTTATTCGGGGGAATCCGGGCGCAACGAATTTTCTGGAGAGAAGATGGATTTTTCCCTGACGGACGAGCAAAAGGCGCTACAGAGTCTGGCCCGTGATTATGTCGATCAACATGTGCGTTCCGCCGCGGCCGAATTCGACAGGCAGTCCGATCCTGTGGATTGCATACCCACCGATATTGTCGAGGAAGGCTCCAGGCTGGGGCTCAGAACGCTCGCTTTGAGCGAGGAGCGCGGCGGCGGCGGCGCGGATATGCTCACGCTGTCAATCGTCGGGGAAGAGCTCGGGGCCGGAGACCTCGGTGTCGCCGCCACTTTCGATCAAACCTGGAAATTCACGCCCATCGTCGAGCACTGGACAAACGATGAGCAAAAAGAAAAGTTCCTGCCTCAATTTCTCTCCGATGACCGGTATCACCTGGCGACCTGCATGACCGAACCCGGTGCCGGGACCGATCACGTCCTCCCCTATGCCGCTCCCGGCGCGGGGGTCCAGATGCGCGCCGAGCGCGACGGCGATATTTACCGCCTGAACGGCACCAAGCAATTCATCAGCAACGGAGGCACGGCCAAGCTTTATATTGTTTACACCAGGACCGACAAGACTCAGGGAGGCCTCAAGGGGATGACCCCCTTCCTTGTACCCGCCGATACCCCCGGTTTCACCGTCAGCCGGATTCACGACAAGATGGGGCGCCGCCTGTTGAGCAACGCGACCCTGATTTTCGAGGACGCCGAAGTCCCAGCCGCCAACCGGCTCGGCGAGGAAGGCGGGGCCGAGGCGCTCCGCAACAGCCGGATCGCGCGGGGCAGGGGCGGTTACGGGGCGACCGTGTTGGGAACGGGCCGGGCCGCCTTCGAGGAGGCCGTCCGCTACGCCAAGGAGCGGGTCCAGGGCGGAAAGCCAATCGGCCAGCATCAGGCCGTCGCCCAGATGATCGGCGAGATGTATACACGGCTCGAGGCGGCGCGCTCGGTGCTCTGGCGCACCGCCTGGGCCGTGGACCATGCGGACGATTACGATCCGAAGATGTCCTGGCTTACGAAAGTGGTTTGCTCGGAGGCCGCGTATGAAGTCTGCCGCCTTGCGCTGGAGGTTCACGGCGGGATGGGCTACATGCGGGAGTGCCCCGTGGAAAAATATCTCCGCGATGTGATTTCGTTCCTGCACGGAGCTGGAAATAACCATATTTTCCGGATCAAGATTAGCTCTCGTGTAACGGGTCTTCCTCTCGACTGAACCGGGAGGTTGATGAGGAAGCAGGAAAAAGAAAAAAAGAAAGAGGAAACAGCCGGAACTGTCGTGAAATTCGGGTTTTTTCATTTAGGGGGGAAGATCGATGGAATATACAAAAAGCGAAGCGAAGGCATATTGCAGAGAACACATGACGGGTGTCTGGGCGGCCCTGACGACTCCCTATAAATCGGACGGCGAAATCGACGAAGAGGGCCTCCGCACCATCGTGCGGACCTGCATTGACGATCTCAAGATTGACGGGTTTTTCTGCAACGGCCTGATGGGCGAGTACTGGTCGCTTTCCGTCCAGGAGCGAAAGCGTGTGCAGCACATCGTTGCCGAAGAGAGCCGGGGGAAGGCCCAGACCATCCCACACACCCCGCAAGTCACCATCAAGGAGGCCGTCGAGCTGACCAAACACGCCGAGGAGGTCGGCGCCGACTACGCGATTATGATCAACCCGATCTACGGGGCGCACGATGACGACGAGATTTTTCTCTACTTCAAGACCATTTGCGATCAGATCGAAATCGGCCTTTCGCTGTTCAACCAACCCAAGTCGGGAACGACGCTGAGTCCCGAGCTCATCGAGCGCCTGGCCGGCCTGGAAAACATCTGCTGTGTCAAGAACGCCGTTCCCAGCATGGCCCATCAGAGCGAGGTGCGGCGGAGAGTGGGGGACGAAATCGTTGTCTGCGACCCCGACGAGGAGCGTTTTTTGGTGAGCTTCGCTCATCTGGGGATGCAGGTTCATATGTCCTCGCCGACGCCCTTTCTCTATCAGGTGCCGGGCTACACACCGATTCGCGATTATTACGAAGCGGCCAAGGCAGGCGATATGAAAAAAGCCACGGAGATCAATTTTTCGCTCGAGCCGCTTCGAGCCGTTCGCAAAAAATACTTCACGACGGGCCCCAACGGGCGGACGACGGCCTATTTAAAGGAGTGGACCGAGGTGCTGGGCCTGCCCGCGGGCGGGGTGCGCGCCCCGGTCGTATCGCTGACGGCGCAGGAGAAAAAGGCGTTTCGCGAGGATCTCGAGGCGACAGGTATTCTGGACAAGATTAAAAGCTGAAAAGTTTCGGCCTGCTGTACTTCCGGGCTCCTGTGAGGCGCCCGGAAGCCGGCACCGAAATGGCCGATTGGGACAACGCGGAAGACCTTTTATGAAGCGCGGCCTTCTTGTCCGCGCGCCTAAGTACATGAATCCCGGATATATACTTGATGATATTTGGCGGGGGCGGCCCCTCGCCGCCCCGAGGCGGGCGGATGAAACGGGCCGTCCGGGTGAATAACTGGCCCGGATTTTCGTTTCTTGCCTTCCCGTCCATATGATAGAATTTTTTTATCCAAGTAGAAATACAAACTATTTTTTCACAGCCATTCTTCTTTTTGAAAGGAGCCTCCCTTATGTACAACGCCACTGATGGCATTATCCTTCCAACCACCATCATTGGTTCGCTTCCCCGGCCGCATTGGTATACCGAAAACCTGGGCACGCGCAGATTTCGCGAGGCCATGACCAATGCCCGCTTCCGGGAGCAATACACCGACGCCGTATCATCCTATTTGCGCGATGAGGAGGTTGCCGGCCTCGATATCTGTACGGACGGAGACAGCCGATTCGACACCGACGTGGGCGGCCACACCTGGTTCAGCTACGCGCCCCGCCATATGGATGGTTTCGAGGGTTTTCATCCTTACCGCATTCCCAAGGAAGGGGGCAGGGCGACCGTCCCGCCCGGGCGGATTTTGCACGACGTAACCGAAGCCCGCCTCATGCCCGAGATCGTGGGGCCGGTTGGCCGGGGTGATTTGCAATACACCGCACTCTGGAAAACAGCGCAGCGGCTCACCAAACGGCCCGTCAAATTCGGCACCATCACCCCCGAGCTCATCGCGATGGGCGTGAGGGACAGCTACTACAAGGGGATGAAAGAGCGCATCCAGGCCATAGGCGATGCCCTGAACGAGGAACTCACGGAGGTGGCGCGGGCCGGGTGCCCCGCCATCCAGATGGAGGAGCCCCAGGTTCATCTCCTCGCCGCCAAGGGTCTAACGGGTGGAGATCTCACCCCCGAATACATGCGCGAGGTCTTCAACGACACCGTGAAAGGCCTGAGGGATATCACCGAGGTTTGGTGCCATACCTGCTGGGGCAACCCGGCCCAGCAGCGGATCTTTGACAAGGTGCAAAGCTACGCGCCGGCGCTCGAGGAATTGAACAAGATTGACGCCGACATCCTCACCTTCGAATGCTGTAGCTCGGGAGGCATGGACCTTGAGGCGATCGGAAAAACGATCACCGATAAAAAAATCGCCATCGGTGTCGTTGACCACCATTCGCTCCAGGTGGAGACCCCGGATGAGGTGGCGGACCTGATTCGCCGGGCGCTCAAACATATTCCGGCCGAGCGCCTAATTCTTTGCTCGGACTGCGGCATGGGGCGCGAGGGAATGAGCCGCAGACACGCCTTCTACAAGATGGCTTCGATCGTCCAGGGGACGAACATCGTCCGCCGCGAGCTGGGGGTGCCCGAAGCGGAATGCCTGGCGGCCGACCCGCGCTATTCGCTGGTCGAGAGAGAAGAGTAGTTTTAAAAAGACAAACCTGAAGATTTTTAGAATTTTTTGAGGGAGGTGAAATATGCTTACAGCGACCGCTGACATCGTTCTTCCCACTTCGATTATCTGATCTCTGCCTCGGCCTTCCTGGTTCACCGAGAATCTCGGATAAAATATTTATCAAATAACAAAATTCGGGAGAGGGAAAGAGATGAATAACCCGGGCGGCGAAAATACGGAAAATCTTCACTGCCTTTCGTGGTCTGATTTTCCGGAGGGATTTACTCCCTTTTTCCTCGATCCTACGGGCGCCCATTTGGAGGTAAAGGAACTCGGCCCGGGCGTCTATGCCCTTTTGTCCTCGGTTCCCAATGTGGATAACGCGGGTTTTGTGGTTGGGGATCGGTGCGTACTGGTGATCGACGCGCACATCAACCTCGTGATGGCCCGACAAATTCAGGAGCGGGTCCGGGAGGTGACGGACAAGCCGATTCGCTATCTCGTCAACTCGAACTATCACGGTGATCACACATTTGGAAACTGCGCCTTTCCCGAAGAGACTCTGGTGATTCAGCATCGCCGGACGGCGGAACTGGTCCCCTATTTTCGGGAAGAGATGGAATTCATGCTTCCCTGCGTTGGAAACGATCCGGCGATTTTCGATGGGGTCGAACTCCGCAAACCGGATATCGTATTTGATGATTTTCTTCGCATCGACCTGGGCGGTGCCGAGGTGGAGCTCCATTATTTCGGGCCGGCCAATACGCCGGGCGACACGATCACCTACGCGCCAGGGGCCAAGGCCGCTTGGACGGGTAACATGACGGGTGGAAACCTGATTGTCTCCCTGGAGAGCGATGCTCCGGCGTATTTGAAATCCATCGCCCGGTTTGCCCAGTCGCTTGAAGTGGAAACTCTCATCCCCGCGCACAATCCACCTTCCTCGGCCGCGCTTCTCGGCGGTTACCTGATGTACCTGAGTCAGGTGACGAACGCGGTCCGAAAAGCAGTCAGTGAAAAATGGACGCTCGAGGAAGCGATGGAAAGAATCCCGTTGGACATGGCGCAGCCCTACGCCCCGCCGGCGGATCATCCCCGAATCGATTTTTTCCGGGATCTTCATGCCTATAATGTTCAAAAAACATTTCTGTCGCTTTTGTAGCCAGTCGATTTTCTAGGAGATTTCGTTGGAACTAAAAATCCTTCCCACTACGGTTGTCGGAAGCTATCCCCAGCCCGAATGGTTAATTGATCGGGAAAAATTCATGGCGGAAGGGACTCCGCCCCGGATAAGGCTCCGGGAAATCTGGCGCGTTCCTGAGTCCTTTCTCGAGCAGGCCCAGGACGACGCCACCACGCTTGCCGTCCGCGAAATGGAGCGCGCCGGTATCGACGTCGTCTCCGACGGAGAAATTCGCCGAGAGAGCTATTCCAACCGCTATGCGACCGCGCTCGATGGGGTGGAGATCGACCCTCCCGGCGAGACGGTCAACCGATCGGGCCGGAAAATCCCAGTGCCCCGCGTCACGGGGCCCATTCGCCGCGGCCGCCCTGTCCAGGTGCGTGACGTTGCGTTTCTGCGCGCTCAAACCGACCGCCTCATCAAGGCGACTGTTCCGGGTCCCTTTACGATGTCCGTTCAGGCCCAGAATGAGCACTACGCCTCGGACGAGGAGATGGCGATGGACTACGCTGCCGCGGTCAACGAGGAGGTGAAGGAGATGTTCGCCGCGGGCGCGGATATCGTTCAGCTCGATGAGCCGTGGATGCAGGCCCGGCCCGAAAGCGCACGGAAATTCGCCGTCAAGGCGATTAACCGCGCGTTGGAAGGTGTTTCAGGAACCACCGCGATCCATATGTGTTTCGGTTATGCCCATTCAGTCAAGAATAAACCCAGCGGCTATTCGTTTCTTCCCGAGCTGGAAGCCACCGCCGCCGATCACATTTCAATCGAAGCGGCCCAGCCCGGACTTCCATTATCGATACTGAAAAAACTGCCGTCGAAAAAAATCATGGTCGGAGTCATCAGTATGGGAGATGAAACACCGGAGACGCCGGAGACGGTGGCCGGGCGAATCCGGGAGGCGCTTCGGTATATATCGCCCGAAAGACTGATTGTGGCCCCGGACTGCGGAATGAAATATCTCCTGCGCGATTTGGCGTTTCAAAAATTGAGGGCAATGGTCGAAGGGGCGGAAATCGTCCGGAGAGAGATTTCCTGAGTCTTCGTTTCGCCGGGGTGAAATTTAACGGCCGGTCTTTTTCTATCGGAGGGAGTCATGCAAATTCAAATGGATGGAAGAACCGCTTTGATTACCGGGGGCAGCCGGGGGCTTGGCCGCGCGATGGCGCTGAAATTCGCCCAGGCGGGAGCCAATGTGGCGATTACGGCGAGGCGCAAGGATGTTCTCGAGGAAACCAAATCCGAGATTGAGGCCGCCTCGAATGCGAAGGTGGGCGCCTATCCATGCGATGTAACCGAAGCCGCGCAGATTACCACTATGCATGAGGCCGTTTCCGCCGATTTCGGAACGGTCGATATATTGGTGAATAACGCCGGGTCGGCGGTCCGGGGGAAGTTCGAGGAAATCACGGACGAGGTTTGGCAAGACGATCTTGATCTGAAGCTTTTCGCCGCCATCCGGACCTCCAGGCTCGTTCTGCCCGGGATGAAGGCGCAAAAGTGGGGCCGGATCATCAACATATTGAACGGCGCCGCGAAGGCGCCTGGAGCGGAAGGCGCTCCCACGGCAATTTCCCGCGCTGCCGGCATGTCGCTCACGAAAGTTTTGTCCAAGGAATTCGCACCCCATAACGTTTTGGTTAACGCGCTTTGCACGGGCATCATCGTCACCGATTTGTGGGACCGGGCCTATAAAAAGCAGTCTCCCGATATGTCGTTCGAGCAATTCATCGAGGATAAAGGAAAGGGCATTCCGCTGGGCCGGATGGGTACGGCGGAGGAGTACGCGAACATGGCCTGTTTTCTTGCCTCGGACGCCGCTTCCTACATCACAGGAGTGGCGATAAATGTCGATGGCGGGACTTCGCCCGTCGTTTGATTTTGCGCCTGAAGTTTCGATTAAATTTTTTGATTGAAGGGAGAATGCAAAAATGAGCGAACTAAACGGAAAGGCCGCCATCATTACGGGCTCCTCGCGCGGAATCGGCCAGGCGGTGGCCCTGAGGCTGGCTTCCGAGGGGGCCGCCATCTACCTGGCGGCGGACGGCACCGAGGCGGAGCTTGAGGAAATCGAAAAAGCCTGCCGGGATGCTGGCGCCCCGGACGCCGCCTGGGGGTTGCACGATCTCTCGATAACCGGGGAGGCGGAGACCATGGTGGCCTCTGCAAAGGAGCGCATGGGCCGGGTGGATATCCTGGTGAACAACGCGGGGGTCAGGGCCCGAAAGGCGTTTGGTGAATTTTCTCACGAGGAGTTCGACCGGCTGGTGGCGATCAATCTGCGCGCGCCCTTCTTCGCGAGTCAGGCCGTCGTGCCCATCATGCGCGAGCAGGGCGGGGGACATATCGTCCACATGGCGAGTCAACTGGGTATCGTGGCTTCGCGCTACGGGGCCATCTACAGCCTCACCAAGGCGGGTCTCATCCAGCTTACGCGGTCTATGGCCCTCGAATTGGGCGGGGATGGCATCTCGGTCAACGCCGTTTGTCCGGGACCGATTTCCACCGATGGGTTTTTGGCGAACCGGAACCCGGGAGAGCTTGAGCAGCGCGCAAGAGACGTTCCCATCGGCCGATTCGGCACCGTCGAGGAGGTCGCCGGGATGGTTGCTTTTCTCGTCTCGAAGGATGCGGCCTATATCCTCGGCCATGCCCTTGTCATGGACGGCGGCTACGTCGTTCACTAGCCGCTGTTTACATTGATGACCGGCCAGACCGGAACTTTGACCCGGCCCCTATTTGGGCCATACGCCGACGTGCAGGGCCCGAACAACCTTTTCGGCGGTGATGGGCAGTGAAGTCACCCGGACTCCGATCGCGTTTGAAACGGCGTTGGCGATAGCCCCGGCGGGCGTGTTGTTCGGCGGCTCTCCGACGCCTCTGGCGCCGAAGGGCCCGGCTCCCTCCCCCGATTCGACAATGGCTGTTCCGATAGCCGGGACATCCATCGCCGTGGCGAGAAGGTACTGCGCGAAATCGTGAGCTTCCACCCGGCCGTCCGCTCCGGCGCAATCCTCCAGAGTCGCCAGGCCCAATCCGAAGACCGCTCCTCCCTCGAATTGCCCGAGGACGGTCTGGGGATTCACGGCCGTTCCGACATCGTGGCAAATCCCGAGGCCATTGACCGTTACTTCACCCGTGTCGGGGTCCACGGATACATCCGCCGCCGCGGCGCCGAAAACGTAATCCACCCAACCGGCCTCATGCGCCGATTCGGATCCGGGGTAGGGTTCCGGCGGTATTTCCAGTCTCCCGGTGTTCGCCAGGTAAACGCCCGATGCGGCGCAGGCGGCGGCAATCTGGGCATGATTAACATAGCGCTCGGGCATGGCCCGGACATGGGCCCTCCCGCCGGAGAGAACGATATCCTCCTCGCTTACTTCGAGAAGTTTCGCCGCTTCTTTTTTCAGGGCGTCGGCGATGGGCTTGGCGGCGCGCTCGATGGAGGTTCCCGTGTTGAGAAACTGCCGGCTCCCGGCGGTCATTCCGACCAGGGGCGTGGTTTGCGAGTCCGACAGATGCATAGTGACCTTTTCGATGGGCAGCCCCAGAGCCTCGGCCGCGACTTGCCGGTAGCCGCCCTCCTGGCCCGCGCCCAAATCGGGAGCGCCCGCGGCGACGACGGCGCTTCCGTCGAGCTGCAAGGATACGAAAGCATCGGCGACGGTTCCGTATCGGCCGTAGCCGGTGATGTTCGAAGCAAAGCCCCGGGCCCGGAGCGGTTTTTGAAATCCGCTTCCGGGCGATTCTCCGCTGCCGTTCGATGGCAGGGAATCATCGAGCGTCCGGCGCGCCCGCTCCGCCGTTTCGGCGAGCCGGACCTCCCTCTTTAGCGGCTGGCCCGTGGCCAGCGCCTCTCCCTTGGAAAGGTAGTTTTTCTTTCGGAAGGCAAGGGGGTCCATCCCCAGTTTTTCTGCCAGGGTGTCCATTACGCCTTCAATCGCGAAGGTGATCTGAGGCGAGCCGACTCCGCGCATGGCGGTTCCCACCGGGTTGTGGGTGAGCACCATTCTCATATCGACTTTCGTGTTTACGCATCGGTATGGCCCCGAGGCCTGGACCATGGAGTATTTGCAAAGAACGGCGCTCAGGTCCGTATAGGCGCCCGCATCGCCGATGATATCCGCCTTCCAGGCGATGAGGCGGCCCTCCGCGTCGGTGCCGGCCTTGTAGTACATGGTGTAGGGGTGGCGCTTCGTGGAGGAGAGGATAGATTCCTCCCGCGACAGGGACATTTGAACCGGCCGCCCCGTCGCTTTGGCGAGCAGCGCCAGAAAGGGCTCGATGGTCATCATGATTTTTCCGCCGAACGCGCCACCGACGTATGGGCATTCGATCCGGACCTGATTGTGGGGGACGCCCAGAATCCGGGCGATGAACCGGAAGTTTTCGATCATCTGCGTTCCACAGCGGATATGAACAACATCGCCCGCATCCACCCAGGCGACCCCGGACTCGGTTTCCATGTAGGCGTGCTCGACGCACTGGGTCTGGAAGGTTTCCTCGACTACGGCGGCGGCGCGCCGGAATCCCGCATCGACATCGCCCCGCTCGTATCCATAGTGGCCGATTAGATTTCCGCGTTCGTCCACCTGGAGCGACCCGGGCTCCATCGCCTTCGCGGGGTCGAGCACCAGCGGCAATTTTTCCCAGTCGAAGCGAATGAGATTCAAGGCTTCCCGCACCAAATCTCGCGTGTCGGCGACGACGAGGGCGACGGGATCGCCGGCGGCGCGGACGCTTTTTTCCGACAGGACGGGCTGATCGTCGCGTGCGCCGAGAAGATTCCCTCGGAGGTTTGTCCCCGGTATGTCTCCGGCGGTCAGAACCGCGTGAACTCCAGGGAGGGCTTCGGCCTTTCGGGTGTCGAGTTTGACGATTCGGGCGTTTGCGACTGGGCTGCGAAGGACGCCCCCGAAAATCTTGTGGCGTAGATCGAAGTCATCGCTGAATACGGTTTCCCCTGTTGATTTCTCGATGGTGTCGGACCGCAGGGTGGACTTTCCCACCAGGGATTCGGGATTTTCGATGTTGCTCATTCTCTTGGTCCCCCCAAAAGAGATTGAGAAAAATTCTTCTAATAGCCGCGTCAATGAATCAGATCATCAGGCTTTCGAGCCGCTCGCAGACTTCGGGCGGAAGCGGGATTCCGTCCGAGGCGGCGGCGTTCTCGGCGATGCGCTTGGTCTTTGCCGTGGCGGGGATGATGGATGAAACGGTCGGGTCAGCCAGCAGGTGCTTGAGAAGTCCCTGTCCGGTTGTTTCGCAGCCGTAATCTTTCAAAAAAGAAAAGGTCTCATCCGCTCCCGCGCCCAAAAGTTGACTGCCCCCGGCGAGGCCGGTCCCGCTGGAAGCCGCCGCACCTTTCAGGAGGCTTTCTCGTGATATGAGCTGACTGAACGGGCGCATCACGATGACCCCCATGTTCATTTTCCGTGCGAGCGGAAGTACCTCGGCGCGGCAGGAAGTCTCCCCCAGGAAATAAGGAATCTGGATGGTTTCGTAGGCCCCGGTCCGCATGGCTTCCATCACCACGCCGTAATTTTTGGGATTGCGGTCGGTGATGCCGAGGTGGCGTACGAGGCCCTCTTCCTTGAGTTTCTGGAGGGTGGGGGTGATTTCACGCCAGCCCGCCATATTGTGAATCTGCAAGAGATCGATAAAGTCGGTGCGAAGAAGTTCCAGCGAGCGCTCCACGCTGGAGCGGGCCGAGGCGGCGTCGGTCTGCCATACCTTTGAGGCGAGGATCACTTCGCTGCGCTTCCCCTCCAGCGCCTTGCCCAAAACGCGCTCCGATTCGCCGTAAACCGGGGCGGTGTCGATGAAGTTGATGTCCTGGGCCAGTGCTTCGTGGATAATGGAAATGCAAAGGTCTTCATCGGAATCCGCCATCGCGCGAAAACTCAGCGAGGTGCCCACTCCGATTTCGCTAACGCGAAGGCCGGTGCTTCCCATAGTGCGGTATTCCATTTCAGATCTCCTTGCCGTTGCGCGGGATTTTGCTGGATGTTAAGCGCCCAGTTTTTTCCCGATCCAGTCCTGCATGTAAGGGAGGCCAATCGAGAGGTAGTCGTTCTGGCAGTGCTGCGCCCTGCCGGTCTCGCGTGTAAAGATTTTCATGGTTTTGTCCTTGGAGCCGACCGCCCTGTAGAGGGCTTTCGCGTCGCTCAATGATATCTGCCGGTCGTCCTCCCCGTGGGTCAGCAGGAAGGGGCAGCGCATTTTCTGGACCACGCCGTCGAGGCGGAAATTCTCGAGTTTTTCGAGGGCCTCTTTCTCTGTTTTCGTGTTGAGGACCCAGTGAATATAGTCGGTCGGAACGCCCTGGGCCGCTTTTCCCTGAGAATCAAACCGTTTCTTCCAGGTGGCGTGATAATCCCAGATGGCTCCCCAGGCGACGCAGGCCTTGAAGCGGCGGTCCATGCTCGCGCATCTGGGAGCGTAATAACCCCCGAGGCTGACCGCCATGATTCCCGTTTTTTTGGCGTTCACGTCCTTTCGCGTTTCGAGGTAGTCAATCGCTGCCGATCCGGCGGCCTCGTAGTCGTGTCGCAGGTAGCTCTTGTGAAAGCGGATGGCCTCGCCGGTGCCGGGGCCGTCCACGAAAAGACAGCTCATCCCCCGGCGGATCAGCCCGTCCGCCGCGCGGATGGAAACGATTTCTTTCGATGTGTCGAGTCCGTCGAACAGAACAACCACGGGGGGCTTTGCCTTGCGGGTATTCTCGGCGTGAACGAAGTAGGCCGGAAGTTTTTCGCCGTCATGGGTGGTGATCGTGACGTGTTCGGTCCTGGGCCTGTCGGTGAGTCGGAGGTAGCGGTGAAAGCAGTCCACCGATGTCCGAAAGGCGGTGAGCGATTTTTTGTCCTTGGGCTGCCTGAATCTGTCGCCGATTTGATAGTAAAGGCAGGCGCGCTTGAAGTGCGCGGCGGCCGAGAGGCGGTTTCCCCGCCGCTCCTCGGTCATTCCGAGCGCGCGGATCCGGGCTCCCATTTTGGTCCACTCCCGGAACCATAGTTCGTCGTCTCCCATCTTTTTTCGGAGAACGCGGCCCACCCGGTCCACCTCGCCGATGTCGGAGCCGCCCCATTGGGCCGCCGAGATGAGCATGCACACCGAGGCGGACCATCGGTAATCGTCCGGAAAGTAGGTGAACCATTCGGCTTTTCCCGTTGCTTTTACTGGCGGCATCTCGCTGCCTCCTTGTATTTGCCGGGATGATCTTCCCCGCGATATTTCCGGCGATTTAAAAAATAAAGCTTGTCGGTTGCGGGCCATTATGAATTTATTTAGAAGAATTATCCCCCATTTTTTTATAGCTTGAATCCAAGCGATAACCGCTCGTTCAGCCGCCGGGCCTGCTCCAGCACGGCCGGAGTGATGGGAACTCCCAATCGGCGGTTCTCCTCATCAGCGATGACCTCGAGTTCGCCGGGCGTATAGATCCGGTCATGGCCGGGCGCTTTCTCGGAGCCTCGAATTCGCCCGTATATTTCTGCCATGTGAGCGAAAACCAGGGCTGGCTCCCGGAATCCGTCCACCCTTATCGCTCCCATGAAATGACCGGCCGAGGGGAAAGTTGGCCCATCGGCGTCTCCCGCGTTTTCTCCTTTCGCATCCAGAGTGCCGGACCCGGAAAGGATGCTGCACAAAAGCTCGACCATGAGAGAGAGCGCGAACCCTTTGTGGCCGCCCGTTTCGGTGCCCTCGCCCCCCAGCGGAAGGAGGGGGACATCGAAGGGAAGGATTCCCCGCTCATCGAGCTTGAGCGGGCCATACGCTTCGGGGACCCACCCCTTGGGGATGGGTTTGTCCTCGCGGAGGAAGGTTTCGATTTTTCCCCGGGCGACCGTGGAGGTGGCGATATCCAGATGAAAAATTTCCCCGTCCGGCCCGCCGGGGATGGCGACGCTAAAAGGATTTGTCCCCAGCATCGGCTCGACCCCGAAGGTGGGCGTGACGAACTGGCCGCCGTTGGTCATGCAGATGCCGATGAAGCCGCGGTCCATGGCCTTTTTCGCCCAGTAACCGGGGTAGCCCATGTGGCTGCTGTTGCGGACGGCGACGAAGCCCGTTCCCTGCTCCTCGGCCATGGAGATGGCCTTTTCCATGGCGATGTTCGAGGCGACGGGCCCCAATCCGTTTTGCGCGTCGAGAACCCCGGTCGTATTGCTGCCGGTGTGAAATGGATAACTCGAATTCTTGTTGATCCCGCCCCGCTCCAGAGTGTCCACCAGTATGGGCAGGCGGCCCATCCCGTGGCTTCGCACCCCTCGGAGGTCGGCGCTGATAAGGACATCGGCCGTCAGGCGCGCGTGGTCATCGGGAACGCCTGTAGCACTGATCGCGGCGGCGATGAAGTCCCTGATGTGTTCGTGCTGGAAGCGAACGGTTCCTTCAGGAAGATCGCTGGATTCAACCATGAAAACCTCCATGAAATTAGCGGCATAACGAAACGGTGTCTGAAAAAGAGGGCGCTCCCGCCTCGATGGGTTAGGGTGCCTCCTGCCGGACTCGCAGACCACGGTTTTGCTGATTTCAGGGATAATATCAGGATTAACGCCATCCACGCCAAGATTGATCCGGAAGGTTTTTTATCGGCGCGGTGTGAAAAATATTCGCCGGGGGTATAATCGCTTCCTCCGGTCCAGTCCGGCTTCCGTTTCGATCATCCCCTAATTGTCTCCGAGAGAGTTTCTCTTGACCCTGGAAACCCAAACCATTCTTTTGGCCCTTCTGGGCGCTTTCCTGATGGCGCTGACGAATATCGCTTTCACGATTCCGCTCAGGAATATGGGCTCGTTCGCCCTTGTCCAGTTGAACAATATCGGCAACATTGTCCTCCTCGGCGCTATCGGGATGTGGAGTTTCGCCCCGAGTGAATTCCGCTGGGAGGCTTTCGCTTGGTTCGCGATCCTGGGAGTATTCAACTACAGCATTAATCGCTGGATTTTTTATACGGGCCTGAACGCGATGGGCCCCTCGCGGCATATCGCCATCGTCAGCCTGACGCCTCTTTTGAGTCTTGGCTTCGCCGTGTTTCTTCTGGGCGAGCGCCCGGGCGAGTTTGTTCTGGCGGGAACTTTCCTGGTGGTCGCAGGTGTCGTGGCAGTGGGTTATGAGCCCACGGAGGGCAAGTGGTTCCGGGCGGGGATCGGCTGGTCGCTCACGAGTGTGGTGTTTCTCGCGTGCAGCGTATATGTGCGAAACCGGGGGATGAGCTACATGGCCGCTCCCGCGCTGCTCACCGCGTGGGGGGCGCTGGTGGCCATTCCGACCGGGGAGCTGCTGCGGCCCCTGTTGCCGAAGCGTTTTTTCGAGTGGGGGGGCGCCAAACGGTATTTTCATCTGATCTTGATCGGCACCTGCCTGAACGGCCTGGCCCAGATCACGATCAACCAGGCGATGAGAGGAAAGCTCTCGCTCGCTGTTCCCATCATGAGCGCTTCGCCGGTATTCGTGATTTTGTTTTCGGCGATGTTTTTGCGTAAAATCGAGCGGCTGAACAAGCGAGTGATCATCGGTGTTCTCATCGCCGTGGCCGGGATGATGGTAATCGGGGTTGGCCGCCACAATTGACACCACCGGGCGGAGTTGAGAACTTCGGGTAATACAGGAATGGAGATTGAATATGGATTTTTCCCTCACTGATACCCAGCGCGCGCTTCAGGCGCTTGCCCACGATTTCGCCGAGAAAGAAATTCGCCCGGTCGTTCGCGACCGCGAGCGGATAGATGATCCGGCCGAGCGCTTTCCCTGGGATATTCTCGAGAAGGGGAGCCGTCTCGGCCTGCGGACGCTCTCGCTGCCCGAGGAGAGGGGCGGCGGGGGCGCAAACCTCCTCGACCTGTGCATCGTCGGCGAGGAGATCGCCTGGGGCGACCTCGGGGTGGCCGTCACCTTCGATCAGACCTGGAAAATTATCCATTTTCTCGACCGCGTATGGAACGAGGAACAGCGCGGCCGGTATCTCCCGGCGTTCTTGGAGGATCATCGCTTCCACCTCGCGGTGGGGATGACCGAGCCTAACGTCGGGTCGGAGAATTTCACGCCTCACGACAGCCCGGAGTTTGGTGTGCGGACCCGGGCCGTCCGCGATGGGGACGATTGGGTGATCAACGGGATGAAGCACTTCATCAGCAACGGGGGCATCGCCAAGCTCTATACGCTGGTGACGCGGACGGATCCTGCCGTAGGTGTTTCGGAGGGGCTCACTTACTTCATGGTCTCGCCCGGCCAGGAGGGATTTTCCATCGGTCGCGTACACGAAAAGATGGGCCAGCGCCTTTCCCAGAATGCCGAGCTCATCTTCGAGAATTGTCGGGTCCCCGACGCCGACCGGGTGAGCGAGGTGGGCGGTGGGGTGCGGGCCAGGTCAGGCTCGTTTTCGAGAGGCTCGGTGATCGAGTCGGCGGCCACCGTGCTGGGCCCCGCGCGGGCGGCCTACGAGGATGCTCTCGAATACGCGCGCAACCGGGTCCAGGGCGGAAAACCCATCATCGAGCATCAGGGGGTGGGTTTCATGCTGGCCGATTGTTATGCCGATTATCAGGCTGCGCGCCAGACCCTGCACTACGCCGCTTGGCGGGCCATGCAGGATGAGGGCTATGACTCGAAGCTGGGGTACATGGCGAAGGTATTCGCCTCAGAGGCATGTTTCCGCATCGCCAAGCGATCCCTCGAAGTGTGGGGTGGGATGGGCTACATGACCGAGGCCCCGATGGAGAAGTACCTGCGCGACGTGACGAGTTTCCTCCATTCGGCCGGAACGAACGAGGCGCAGCGCGTCCGGTCGATGCCCTACCTCTAGTTCATCCAATCTATCCCATCAACTCCAGGTAGATTTTTTTCATGTCCTTCTCGTCCGCCGGAAGCGGGTTTGTCTGGACAGTCGCGCTCTTGGCGGCTTCGATGGCCATGCGGTCGAGGTATTCCTCCTTCACCCCGATTCCGGGAAGGGTGGCGGGTATCCCGATATCGAGGGCGATGGCGCGGACACCCTCGATGGCGGCCTCCGCGGTTGTAGCGCCCGCGCCCGCGAGAAGGGGCGCCATCCGGGCGTAGGTCTCCCGCATCGCGGGCAGATTGAATTTCATGACGGCCGCCAGGAGGACGCCGTTGGTCGTACCGTGATGGCCGCCGAAGAAGTTGAATACCGGATGAGTCAGGCCGTGGACAATCCCCAGGCCGGTGTTCGTGAACGAGGCGCCCGCCAGCGTCGCGGCGAGTGCGATTGGCCCGGCGGCGCCGGGGTCGGCCGGGTTGTCCACGAAGGCCCTCGCGTGCCGCCCGATAAGGGCGACGGCCTGCATACTCAGGGCCTCGGTCCAAGGGGTCGAGCGGAGGGAGCCGATGGATTCGATCGCGTGGGTGAGAGCGTCCATCAGGGCCCCGGCAGCGAATCGCTTCGGGAGCGTGGCGAGGAGGGAGGGGTCCACAATGGCGACATCGGCGTAAAGAGTGTCGCTGTGAATGCTGGCCTTCGACTGACGCTCCACATCGGTGATGATCGAGGCGCGGGTCACCTCACTCCCGGTGCCCGCCGTCGTGGGGACGGTGATGAAAGGGGGAACGCGGTTGGCCGGTTTGTCGGCCCCGTAGTAATCGGGGAGCTTTCCCCCGTTCGTCAGTAAAATCCCCATGGCTTTGGCGGTGTCGATGGAACTCCCGCCGCCCACGGCCACCATTCCGTCGCAATCATTTGATTCGTAAAATTCCCTGGCGCGTAAAATGCTCTCATCCGAAGGATTGGTCTCGGCCTGCTCGAAGAGCTGATAGCCTGGCGCGGCTTTTTCGAAGCCCCCGATAATCGGCGTGAGGACATCGGCTGCGGAAAGCCCGGGGTCCGTGAGCAGCATGGGTCGTTTCATTCCCAGGGCGGCCGCTTCCTCTCCGGCGAAAGCGGCTTCTCCCGCGCCAAAGCGCACCCTTGGGCCCGAAGCGATTTGAAATGGTTGGATCATGGGTTTCCTCCTGGCCCCGGCGAACGAATAAGGCGGCGAATATTCTGTGTGCGAGGGTGTCTGAATAAGAGTTCCTGTAAATTGTCCGGGGAGTGGATACTATAGGCTTCCCGGAAGGCGATTTCAATTTATCGAAAAATGGGAAATCTTTGAGGAATTTCCGTCATAATTTCCTTCAAATACAAAGAATTTTGGATTTGGAATCGGCGAGGGCTCTCTTCGGTGTTTGCCCGTGTATTGCGAATTACCGTTTAAGTGGTTATTGATATTCCTCTGGACCTGGAGATTTTTCCGACATTTAACTCCCATTTAAGGGAAGGAGCGTTCCAAGGGCATACCGAATCGAAACGACCGAAGTGCAAGGAAGCCCGATGGAAGTGTTTTTATTCGAGCCCGAGGGGAGCGGTCCACACCCGGGGCTCGTGCTCTGCCAGCATATTCCCGGCCATCAGGGAATTGAGCAGGATCCGTTCACCATCAAGACGGCCGAGAGATTCGCTGAAAACGGTTTCGCGGTTTCTGTCCCGTTTTTGTATCACTGGTGGCCCAAGGAAGATGAAATGCAGGCCAAGCGCGATGAATTCCGGGACGATTGGACCGCCCCCGATCTCACCGCGGGTTTTGAGGTCTTGTCGGCGCTCGATAGTGTGAACAGCGATCGGATCGGAATTGTCGGCCACTGCTGGGGCGGACGGGTAAGCTGGCTGGGCGCTTGTACAAACTCACGCTACAAGGCTTGCGCGGTATTTTATGGTGGCGGTGTCAAGGAGGTGCGGGGAGAGGGTAATCCGCCTGCTATTGAACTGGCGGGGAAAATCCCGTGTCCGGTCATCGGGTTTTTCGGAAACAACGATAAGAACCCCTCCCCGGAGGATGTGAATGATTACGAGGCGGCCCTCAACAAAGCCGGAATTGAGAATACGTTCTACCGCTACGATGGAGCGGGTCATGCGTTCCAGTGGGAGGACAACGCGGATCGATACGGAGCGTCGGCGAGCGATGACGCATGGGACAAGGTGCTCGCGTTCTTTAAAGAAAAACTCAAATAGCTTGGGGCCACCGGTATTCAATCAAGGAGATAATCATGGAAGGCGCTGACTTCATCGCCGAAGCCCTTGGGAAGGTGAACGCTATATTGCACCGATCGCTCGAGGGCGCTCCGGCCGATATGCTTTGCCGGATGCCCGCGCCTCACGCCAACTCCATGGCCTGGACCGCATGGCATCTCACCCGTGTACATGACGATCATATTTCCGATCTGGCGGGTCTGCCCGAGCTGTGGGTCAGTGACGGTTGGCATGCCCGCTTCGGCATGGAGGCCGGCGACGAGGAAACCGGGCAGGTG